>CAYVTK010000173.1:0-731 GCA_964454465.1 uncultured bacterium
ATTTTGATAAATATTATTAAATTCATTATCAACTTTATCTAAAGGCTTTTCTCTATTAAAAATATTAATAGAATCTTGGTTGTCACCAAGTACCTTTACTGTTATATTTGTATAAACACGTAAAATTTTTGTCATTGGATTATACTGAACAGGATGAAACTCAACAACCTGTCCTCTAAAATCTCTTACAATATAAGGCTCATTTAATTGTACAATATCATTGGGATAAAAAGCATCTGTTTGATATGTTTTATTAAATGTATATGGAACATCCTCTGGCATAATAAGTCTTGAGAAGTTCCCTTTTGAAGGCGCAATTTCCATATTTTCAAATTCAATAAATTCACTTGAAAGTATTTCAACTACCATATTTTTATCATCTGGTATAATAATTGAGGTTGATAATTTTGGTAAATCTGGAGATCCTGCATCCATTATCGATGCACTTAGGGGAAATTTTACAACTAAATATTCTGAGTTTTTAATTGATACAGTATTTAGATAGAAACCCTCTAAATTAAAAGATAATGTAGATGTTTGAACATCAGATGATATCAATGTTATTTCAGGTTTAACAGGAGTATTAGATTCCAGATTAACCCATTGGCTAGAAAAACTAAAGGTTAAAAACAATAATAGTAGTTGAATATTTTTTTGCATATAGCACCTCATTATTAACTCAATTAATAGGACACTTGAAAATTATATTATTAAATTAAATATAACAACCA
>CAYVTK010000173.1:741-3164 GCA_964454465.1 uncultured bacterium
GCTGTTACACTATTAAACTATTTCAATAGAAGCATCTTTTGTGTTTGAGTAGAAGTACTATTAGTTAAAGCTGAAATATACATACCAGATGCAACAGATTGACCATACCTATCTTTTCCATCCCACTGATATGTATAACTCCCTACGTTTAAAAACCCGTCTACTAAAGAGGTTATATAGCGACCATTAATATCATAAATTATTAAACGTACATGGTCTGCGGCTTGGTTTTCAATATCAATGCTTGTTACAGGATTAAATGGGTTAGGATAATTTTTCTTTAAAATAAGTGTTTTAGGTAGAATAGAATCATCATAATCATATTTCACATTAACAGATTTATGATTAGTATTGCTTGCTATGAAATTGATAACCTCAAATGGATGTTGCGTCTTTAACAAAGTAAATTCTCCATGAGGGACACTCTTACCTTCAAGGCTATAAATCAAATAATGGTGTAGATCACCTACTTGGTTGTAGGCTATATCCATATCTAAATAATCTTTAATTTTTATATTATCTTCGGATGATTTAATCACAATCTCTAGACCTTTAATAGGTCCATCTGACTGTAGTTCTAATTTAGAATCTGACACTAACAAGTCGATTTTATCAATAATATTATCAGATCTTAAACCTCGGTTACTATTATCCAATATCAAATTAATCATAACCAATACATCTAAAATATCTACTGAACCATCAATATTAAGGTCTGCTGCACAATTTTCTAAGTCCGTTGGAGGAAAACCTGAGTTAATAATAATATTAACAACACGTATAATATCTATTATATCAATAATATTATCAGCATTTACATCTCCAAGAACACATTCTGGTTCTGGGTTGTTACCACCCTGATCAAAAAAGTTTAAAACACCATCAATATAACTATTAAAATCATCACCTTGTAAACCCCCTATTTCATGAGAAGCTCCAATTGTTCTATATGTTCCGTTATCATAGCCAACTGCAGTAACATAACCAGCAATATCATTTTCAAGTAATGCAAAACCTCCTGATGGAGACAATTGATCTATATAGTTATTACCCCCATTGTATGAAAAAGAAAAATCTTCTGCAAACGAGCCAATAGACCCTGAAATAGAACTCAAATCAGCGGTACCATCAGATGCACCTATTAAACCAAACATAGAATGGAGAGATGTTTGTATATCAAAAGCCCAAGTATCAGCTCCTTCAAGATAAATACTTTTTCCATCATCTAACATATCAATAAGCCCTGCAACATTCCCTTCTTGAAGCACATAATTATTAGGATAAATACCTAATAGAACAAATGTTGCTAAATAATTCTCAACATCAGGAACATTTGTTGATGTAACATAATTATATCCACTAAAACCTATACTGTCAAAATATTCAACTAACCTATCTCCTGATAGATGATTATCTGAAGGATCCCATATTAGAATAGTAGGATGACCTATAACTACGGAATAAACTAAATTAGCCTGATCTACGCAGTCATCAAAACATTCACTAATAGAACTATATCCCCAACTAATATTAAAATCAACAGATGTACCTAATGGTGCAGATGCATCCGCTTGGACTAAAAACTGCCCTTGATAGCTAGTATTAGCATCAATCCCATAAAAAGTATTTATATTTTCATCTGATAAAATCGTAACATATGGACTAGAGGTTGTTATAATAGCCCCTGGATAATAACCAAAACCAGCTGACCCAGAATTAGCTAATTCAACATCTATAATTGCTGTTTCACCTGCATCCCAAATATTATCTTCATTTTCATCTGTAATTTGTGGATTTAAAATTTCAAACACGGGGGCATGAATCTCAATACTAAAAGACATTTCCCATTGACTATCGCCATCATCTAAAAGAGCACTAAATTGTGCTAAATGCCCATCAGGGACACTGTTCAACACAGAAAAACTAATAGGATCTTCTGTTGTTGCAGTCTCATTTACAATTGCATAAGCAATCATAGACTCACCATTAATCATAGTAATATATTCATCCTCTGATGTAACAGTAACATTAATAGCATTTGTATTTAGTACACCTACATTTTCTACGATAAGATTAATTTCAGCCTGATCACCATACTGTACATAGCCTTCAAAATTATTTGTTCCAGCAAGTTCATATCCACTATAAACAAGAAAAGCTCCATCTGGAGTAATTATCGTAATCTGATCTTCTATAGGGATTGTATTAAAAGAAGTAATGACTAAATCAATTGTACCTGGTGCTGTACTTACATTTTCTAAATTAACAACAGCAACACCTCCTACAGAATAAGATGAGGATAAAAGTTCCCCATTTGATGAAAGTGCAACAAGAGCACCATCAACTCCAACATCAATAACGAACTCTTCCTCTCCTACTGATATTGTTTGATTATATATAGCATTTAAAGCTTGAGGTTCATC
>CAYVTK010000174.1:0-1458 GCA_964454465.1 uncultured bacterium
CCTAATGAATATTATACTCAGATTATCAATGATAGTTATAGTTTTTTATATGACCAATTAGATTTTTTTGAACTTGGAGATATAAATCAAGATGGTAGTATCAATGTGCTTGATGCCGTAGAATCTGTTAATTTGTTATTAATTGGTGGTTATAATGAATTAGTAGATATGAACAATGATAATATTATTAATGTGCTCGATATAGTACAGTTAATTAATTTAATTTTAAACTAAGGGGCTTTAGATGCTATTAATCATATTTTTTATAGGTTTTATTTTTCCAATTATAAATATAGTAGGAGAATTTGATCAATCGCATGAACTCATAAATGATACTTTGCATATTATAACCCTGCCGAATTTCATAGTGAATGAAAATGAAGATGATAGAAGATTCCAATATGGACATAAGTTTGAGGTTGATTATGGAATTAAAAATTCTGGAACATGGACAACTCTTGATAATGGAGATATGATTTGGCGCTTAGGTGTCAAATCTAAGGGTGCATATGCAATGAAATTGCAATTTGATCAATTTTATATTCCTCAAGGTAGTAATATAGTTATTTATAATGAATTTAAAGATATTGTTTACGGTCCCTATACATCAAATAATAATTCAAGTAAAACTTTTGGAGCTCCTTTAATTGGGGGAGAAATGCTCATTGTTGAATATTATCAGCCATTAGATTGCAGTGAGGAAGTAGAACTTAATATAAATAGCGTTATTCATGATTATACGGATATTTTTCATTTTCAGGAAAATAGAGATAGAAATTGTGGGTACAATGTTATATGTGATGATGCACAAGAGTTTCGAGATCAATCAAACTCTGTAGTCTATATGATTATTAATCAATATACTTGCTCTGGTACTTTAATTAATAATGTTAATAATGATAATACCCCATATGTTCTTACAGCTTGGCATTGCGTTGTAGGTGAAACAAATTTAAATGAACATAATGACTTTACATATTACTTTAATCATGAGAGCCCGACATGTGAAGGGAATAGTGGCTCTTTTGAATATTCAGTTTCCGGATCAACCCTGCTTGCAACAAGAAATGAAAATGTAGGTTCAGATTTTGCATTACTTGTTATGGACCAATCTCCTCCAGAAGAATGGAATCCTTTCTATGCAGGTTGGTCAAATGATGAGTCAGCTCCTCTTATTTCTGTAGGTATTCATCATCCTGAAGATGACCCAAGAAAAATTAATTATGATGATGATTATGCTTATTCATGTGCATGGACGACAAATGACACACATTGGTGTTTAAGCTGGGATGATGGAGGTACAGCATCAGGATCTTCAGGGTCACCATTATTTAATTTTGATAAACAGATTATAGGTACAAATACGGGGAGTGATGGTCCTGATTGTAGTGCAGGCCCAGATCTATATGGAAAATTTTCCCTTTCCTGGGATGGGGGAAATAATGCAACTAGAAGGCT
>CAYVTK010000174.1:1558-3114 GCA_964454465.1 uncultured bacterium
TCAGTTACAGACATTTTTCGTTTAGCAAGCATAACATCTAGATTAGTAATAATAGCCATTTTAAATATTATATGTAAAACAATAAATAATTAATATAATATATATATAATTTATTGTAAAACATTAAAAAAAGCAAAGACTTTATTTAAGTTTTTAAGTATTTATGATATTGGGATGTTTGTGATATTGGGAATTTTTGATAGAGAAACTAAGTTCTATAAATTTTACACTTGTTTGGGGAGGAGCAAAATAATCTAAAACATTAGTCCCCCTATCAAAATAGACGAATTTAATTTGGCAGTTTTTTTTTAAAAATAAAATTATTATTTTGTAAGTTCTTGTAATGATAATCATTAATTATTTATAATATTTTATCTCTCCATTAACAATGCTCATCGCAGTTTATATGATATCATTAGGGGAATATTATCCTATGATTTTTCTTTTATCATACTCCCTTTTTATGATTTTAGGAGACTCATTAATGGGCAAGGATGTTTCTTCATATTCTTATTCATATCCAAGGATACTAGACTTTGCTTTATATTTAAATTTACCATTATTATTAATTTTTATATTTATGGTTGTAACTCTATTAAGTCCAACTATTTCCCCTTTTATGGTATCTATTTTTAAGACTTATTTATTCATTGATTTACTTTTTATTAAAAACTCTATTACAATTATAGATAAAATTTGCTTAATTGAAATCATTGGTTTGTTTATTGGTATTATGGGCACAGTACCAGGCCATGAACTTACACATAGGAAAAAGAGTAAATTAGATATGTTTATTGGTAATTGGCTATTAGCTATATCTTGGGATTGTACTTTTGCAGTTGAACATGTTTATGGTCATCATAAAAATGTATGCTTAGATGGAGATCCAGCAACAGCTAAAAGAGGTGAAAATATTTATGCTTTTATTTTTAGGGCAATTATTAAGGAGCAAAAGGATGCATGGAAGATCGAGATTGATCATTTAAAAAGAAGAGACTATTTTATATTTGGAATGCATAATAAGATGTTGATAGGTTATTTAAGAAGTATTTTACTTACCTTTATTGCATATTTAATAGGAGGATGGATTGGATTAGTTATTTATTTATTTATTGCATTATATGGGAAATCTATGTTAGAAGCTGTTAATTTTATTGAACATTATGGATTAGTTAGAGAAGAGGGAAATCCTGTATATCCTAGACATTCATGGAATTCAAATAATATATTAAGTAGTCTCTATCTTTATAATCTACCAAGACACTCCTCTCATCATGAAAAAGCAAATTTAAAATTTTGGGAATTAAAGTCATATGAAGATGCACCAACTATGCCTTATGGATATTTATCAATGGTATACTTAATTATATTTTTACCTTTTTTATATCATAGGATTATGGCAAAAAAACTTCTAGAATGGGATGAAAAATATGCAACAGATGCAGAAAAAAAATTAGCGGGGATACAAAATAAAAATAGCGGTATGAAAATTTTGAAGAAATATTCTTATTAGAGGTGATTTGTAAAAATAATATTAAATCTTTGTATGGTTTATA
>CAYVTK010000175.1:0-3108 GCA_964454465.1 uncultured bacterium
ATTGTGTTTAGCATATCACCATATTTTGGATTAAAGCTCTATATAATCCATGTAATTCTTTTTTTTTTTTTTCATCAGATGGACGACTCACTGAAATTTTATCATCTTTAAAAACAATTTTCATTTCTGAGTTAAAATTCAAAGACAACTGTCCTAAAGAACCTTTAATGCTTATCTTACTATTAGTTAGTTCAATATTTACGCCTTCAGGTACATCATTAGACTGTTTACCTATATTTGACATTCTTTTATACCTTTATTTTTTACCATACTTGACATAAAACTTCTCCACCAACATTTAATTTTTTTGCTTTCTTATTTGACATAACACCCTTAGATGTAGTTAAAATTGATATGCCCATACCATTTAGAACTCTAATCTTATTAATGGAAGAAACATATCGCCTGCATCCAGGTTTACTAAATCTTTTTATTCCATGAATAACAGGTTGATTATTATCATCATATTTAAGATAGATTCTTAAAATATTTTGCTTATCATCTTTAATCAAAACATAATCTCTTATAAATTTTTCTTCTTTCAGCACAAATGAAATTCTTATCTTCAGTGAAGATGATGGAATATCTACCCAAGGTTTTGATGCCATGTGTGCATTTCTTATTCTTGTTAAATAATCTGATATAGGGTCGCTCATACTCATAAAATATTTCCTTAATTTAGCTTAATTACCAACTTGCCTTAGTTACCCCTGGAATTAAACCATTATTTGCCATTTCTCTTAAACTAATTCTAGATAAGCCAAATCTTCTATATACTCCTCTTGGTCTACCTGTTAAATTACATCTATTTCTTAAACGTATAGGATTTGCATCCCTAGGCATTTTTTCTAACTTCTGATATGCCAACCTTTTTTCAACATATGATGAATTAGGATCTTTAACAATAGATTTTAATTTCATTCTTTTATCATAATATCTATCAACCATTTTTTGTCTTTGTATATTTTTTACAACTTTAGATTTTTTTGCCATATATATACTCTTTAAATTATTTTTTTTCTTTATCAGACTCTTCTTTTAAAGATTGTCCTGTTACAGGAGTTTCCTTTTCAGATAGTTCCTCTTCTTCAACAGAAGCTTCTTCTGCCACTGTTTCTACTGGAGTTTCTTCTTCAGCAAGAGCTTCTTCTGCCGCTGCTTCTACTGGAACTTCTTCTTCAGATAGAGTCTCCTTCTCTGCAATTGAAATTTCTTCCTCTATAGATTTCTCTATATTTTTCTTTTTAATATCATTAATAGGAAAACCAAAAAATTTCAATAAACTATGTGATTCTTCCTTTGATTCTGCTGTTGTTACTATTGTAAGATTCATTCCTCTAATTGTATTAACCTTATCATAGTCAATTTCAGGAAATGCAATTTGCTCCGTAATTCCAAAATTATAATTTCCAAATTTATCAAATCCTTTAGATGAAAATCCTCTAAAATCTCTAATTCTTGGGGTTGTAATCGAAATCAAACGGTCTAAGAATTCATACATATTATTGCCTCTAAGAGTTACTTTTACTCCAACTGGGTCACCTTCACGCAATTTGAAATTTGAAATTGCTTTTTTGGAACGAGTTATGACAGCTTTTTGACCTGCAATGTTACTTAATTCATCAACTGCTTGCTTTAGAGTATTCTTATTTTCTTTGGCATCACCTAATCCCATATTAAGAGAAATTTTTACGATTTTTGGTATGCGCATTTTATTATGAGATTGAAAATGGTTAACAATTTCAGCATCATATTTTTCTCTTAATCTTGGTATATATTTTTCTGTAGACATAATTTATTTAATAGTATTCCCACTCTTTTTATTGATTCTAACCTTTTTACCTGAATCAGACATCTTAAAACCAACCTTTACAGGTTTTCCTTTATCAACTAACATTAAATTTGATATATGTATAGACATATCTTTTTCTATAATCCCTCCCTGAGGGTTGTCCTGTGAAGGTTTCATATGTTTTTTTGCTTTATTTATACCTTCAACCAATACTCTATTTTTACCGTAAATCATCTTAAGGACCCTACCTGTTTGTCCTTTATAACTACCTGCAATAACTTTCACAGAATCATTTTTTCTAAATTTATTCATAATAACTAAATTACCTCTGGAGCTAGAGATAGTATTTTCATATATCTCTTCTCTCTTAATTCTCTTGCAACAGGACCAAAAACCCTTGTACCTTTTGGTTCTTTATTATCATTAACTAATACAGCAGCATTATCATCAAATCTAATATAAGAACCATCCTTACGTTTACGCTCTTTCTTAGTTCTAACAACAACAGCCTTATGGACTTCTCCTTTTTTAACATTAGATCCAGGAATTGTTTTTTTTACAGAAATAACTATTAAATCTCCTGTACGAGCATATTTTCTTTTTGATCCGCCTAAAACCTTTATACACAATATTTCTTTAGCGCCTGTATTATCTGCTACTTTTAATCTAGTTTCTTGCTGTATCATAATTCTAACTTACTGCCTTTTCTTGAATTGTTTTAACACGCCATCTTTTTAACTTGCTTAAAGGTTTAGATTCTTCAATAAGTACCGTATCACCAACACCGCAAAGTTTGTTTGGATCATGAGCATAATATTTTTTTGTCTTATTAACAAATTTTTTATAAACAGGGTGTGGAAATTTCCTTTTAACAGTAACTACCACTGTTTTATCCATCTTATTAGATGATACTACTCCTATTAACTGCTTTCTTTGACTATTTGTTTCCATTCTTTTCCTTTAATTCATGTTTCCTTATATAAGTTTTCACCCTTGCTATTTCTCTTTTAGTTTCACGGATAACTTTTGGATGTTCTAGCTGTTGCAATGATTTCTGAAATCTGAAATTAAACAAAGATTCTCTACATTCAAATAATCTTGCATTCAATTCTTCAACACTCATATCTTTAATATTTTTTTTCTTAGCCATATAATTAAAGTTCTCTTCTTGTAACTAATTTTGTTTTAATTGGAAGTTTATGAGAACAAGCTCTAAATGTTTCTTTTGCTTGGTCAAAATCTAACCCATCTATTTCAAATAAAATTCTTCCAGGTTTAACTACTGATACCCAATATTCTGGAGACCCTTTTCCTTT
>CAYVTK010000176.1:0-2801 GCA_964454465.1 uncultured bacterium
TTTATTTTGTTCATATGGTTATGAATGGTCAAGTTGAAACAATGAAAGCTATGGTGATTAAATAAGAAAATATGATATATTTTTTATATCTAATTTGTTTTTTGATAATTTCATGTGATTTGCCAAATGAGGCAAATAAAGATTGCAATGGTCGTTCAGGTGGTTTGGCATTTATAGATGATTGTGGAGTATGCTCAGCTGGTGATACAAATATTACACCTAATATAGATAAAGACCTTTGTGGTGTTTGTTTCGGAAATAATCCATGTTATGAGCCTCAATGCAATGATGAATCTAGTATCAATTATTTTGAGAATGCTCTAAATATAGATAATTCTCTTTGTATATATGATTTATGCGATGAAAATAATTCCTATATTAATGCAAATGATGATTTCAATTGTGATGTTCAGGGGAATCCCCCTTATGAAATAGATGAATATTTAAGTTGTGAAACTTTGCAAAAAGAATTTGATATATGCTATCCTGAGGATTGTGGAAGTGTAAAATTAGCTGATTTTGAGGATAAAAATATTCTAATTATTTATGAGTTTGATTGGTGACCAGGTTGTTATCCAAACATACCTCAGTTAGAGGAAGATATTATTACCCCATTTATAAATCATCCGGATCTGGCAATAATCAATGTTATAAATGATGGTCCAGGGAGTCAAAGTTGTCAAACATGGGGTGAGAATGGCGATGATAGAATACCAATTATTATTAATGAATCTTCAACAGGTTTGCCTGGAGATTTTAATAATTGGTTTGCAGGCTCGGGTGATTGGTCTAATCCATATTCATCACCTTGGTATATATTGATTGATAATAATTTTAAATATGTCTATATATCAGCATTTGGAGCAGATCATCATGAGATTTTAGATGAATTAAATGTTTTATTAGAAAATTAGGAGAAAAAATGAAGAAAATAATTTTATTAATTATGTTTGCAGCTTTATTTTCTGTTGATTATGAAACAGAAATCCAGCCAATTTTTGATAATAACTGTGGAAATTGTCATTTAGGCAATTCATCTGGAGGTCTTAATCTTTCAAGTTATGCTAATTTAATGTCTAATGATGTGGTTGTTCCAGGGAATCATCAGGCAAGTACATTATATGATAGAATAACAAGGCCAGAATCTTCTCAAGGTGATATGCCTCCATCGGGGTCGCTATCTCAAAATGAAATTGATTTAATAGCACAATGGATTGATGAAGGTGCGCTTCCAGAGTCTAGTGATATTGCAGGCTGTATGGATCCAAATGCAATCACATGTGAAGATGAAATTGATTCTTTATATTTTCCTGAGTGTGATACATGTTCTGATGATGACCCATGTGATAATTATTATAATCCTGGTGCTACATTAGATAATGGTTTATGTATGTATGATGTCCACCCAGCTTATAATGAATTTACAATTAATGATACAATAGAAGATGGTAGTTTATATCTTGATTGGAGTGATTTTACTCCTCCTGTTTCAGTTGATCAATATGTATTGATGAGGTGTGCTGATATTGATGGGGATAATGATGGAGATGGAATATTTGAATATGAAATGTGTGTATTAATAATTCCTCCTATGCCATTTTATACAGATACACAATTCATGGATGATTTTTCAGATGCTGTAGAATATGGTTTAGATGATATAGCTGCTATTAAGTATACATTGTCTATTGGATATCCAAATAACAATTATTGGGGCTCTGCATTTGGAAATTATTATTATGAAGATTCTGTTACTCTAGGAGATTTAAATTATGATGGTATTATTAATGTTATTGATATTGTTTCAATGGTTAATGGAATTTTAGGAAGTTCCTTTTCCTCTGAAGAATTTGCTGCGGCTGATATGAATTCAGATGGAATTATTAATGTCGTTGATATTGTATCTTTGGTAAATTTGATTTTAGGCTAAAATTTAATAGTTATTTGTTAAGAGATATATTATTTTATAACGATTGATTTTTAAATAAAGGGGTTAAATAAGTATGAAATGTGATATGAGTTGTAAAGATAAGTTAGATATAGCTTTAAAATTAGTTTTTGTAGGTGTTTTTACATGGGGAGTAATGAGTGCTATGTGTTGTATGAAATCATGCTCATCTTCATCATCATGTGGTAGTAAATCTGGATGTTGTAAAACAAGCCAGGTTGCTCCAGCAAAACAATGTGGCCCTAGTTGTCAAAAACCTTGCTGTAAATAAATAAATTACTATAGGAGTAATACTAATGAGGAAAATAATATTATTATGCTTTAGTTTAAATTTTGTTTTTTGTGTTTATAATGTTGGCCAAACAGTTAGTTTGAATGATCAGCAGCTAACAAGAGAGGTTTGTCATAGCTCAGATTTGAATAGTGATTATCAAGTAGGTGATGACTTTTCATTATATGATTTAAATGGTGAATATAATGGCGGAACTTATCATGTTATGTTTTTTGATATGAGTGCTACATGGTGAGGTCCTTGCTATACCAGCCAAACCGGTCCGGTTGGCTCTATTGATTATTATTTAGCAACATATTTAGATGATTATGAATTATATGAGGATAATATAGCTACGTTTGCAGCATTGTCTGACCTTAATCAACCTTATTCTTGTGATGCATGGGCAAACCTTGCTCCAAATGGAGGTGGTGATATAGTCCATGATTCAGGATATGGTATGTTTAATTTATTTAATTCCCAAAATGGTTTTCCAAGTTTTGCATTTGTTGATCATACGATGACTGTTTATCATAAATCTAATAGTGCTGGAACTTATTCAACAAAGATAAAAATTCAAGA
>CAYVTK010000176.1:2811-3105 GCA_964454465.1 uncultured bacterium
TGCTTGTATTGCCGATGGGTTATGTGGTTCTGTTGATTTTGATAATGATGGTATTATAGAAGGTGATAATTGCCCAAATGATTACAACCCAGGTCAAGAAGATGGTGATGGTGATGAAGTTGGAGATGTATGTGATGATTGCCTTAATAATGTTGGTGATGTAAATGATGATTATATTATTGATATTTTGGATATTGTTAATGTTGTAAATATGGTTCTAACAGGTGGATTTAATTCATCTGATTTTACTGATTGTGCATTATTAGATGCTGATATGACAGGTGATGGTACAAT
>CAYVTK010000177.1:0-3069 GCA_964454465.1 uncultured bacterium
GGGATGTTGGAGAAACGACTGAACTATAAAAAGGATCTAATAAATCACCCGTATTAGGATCAAATTCAAATTGCCCAGCATTAGTAATGAATTTATTTAAATCAAATCCTATAATTGTTTTAGTAATATTTGGAATGTACGCAATTGATATAGAAGGAGTCAATGTGTGTCTTAATGCTTGAAAATTACCTATTCTAAATGGAAATATACCATATATCTTGGTTGTTAATGAACTTGAAAAAATTGCACTCAACTTTCTTCTAAACCCATCCCTCATTATATAATTGTCAATTGACTGATTGTAATAATCAGCATATTTAAATATCCAATCTTCAGAAAGATCTAGCCTAGATGTAATATTAAGCCAATTAAATACTCTTTGAGGATATGCAAATTGTAATTTTGTATTTATTCCATTTTTATATTCAGTAGTATCTACCCAAGAAAAATTTGATTTTAAATATTTTGAATATTTCCCCTTTTTATAGAGCCCCGAATAACGAGTAGAAAAAGACCATTTCAGTTTATTATACCACTTATCTCCATCTCCAAATAAACTACTCGTGCTATGATAAAATGTAGCCCCAGGATAATTTGACCTCACAATTGGAAAAATAATAGAAGTACTATCTGTAGCTGGAACAGAAAGTATTTTTTGCTTCTTTAAATCAGTGATATCTGATAAACCCAAATTAAAAGAATTCCCCGATTCTGACCATGACTTATTATATATTAAAGATGAACGAGAAGATTGAGAATCAAGATTAGCTAATGGATCTGAACTAGTGTTTTCATAAAAATCATAATTGGATACATAGTTATATGATATATTTAAATTCTGTGATGGAGATATTTTATGATCATGAGAAAAATTAATTTGATACTGCTGAGTTGTTGAATCACTTGTAATTGACTCAATATATTCAGTCCCACTAAGCTTTCGTACAAACTTAATATCTAAATGACCACTTAATGTATAGCGGAGCTTATAATTAATTCTATTATGAAACCAAAAACCAATTCTATCTGCAAAATTAATTAATAATTTAGAATCAGCATAATCATTAGGGGCCCAATAATATCCAAGACCATTCATTAAGGTACCATTAATATTATCAAAACCAAAACTAGGCATAATCCATCCGCTATGCCTATCTCCTCCTTTATTAGGTAAAATTGCAAAGGGGATCCCTAAAATAGGAAAGTCTAAAATTTTAAGTATTAATGGTCTTGCAATGATCCTATCTCCCGGAATCATTTTCATGTTATCGCTATAAAAAGAATAATGTGGATGCTCCAAATCACAAGAAGTATATTTGCTAGATAAAACATGATAGAGATTAGGGTCATCTCTATAAATTTTATTACCATGATAATATGGATGCAGGCCAGTGCCGCAGCCAATTCAAAGAGATATTGCCATGATAATATGCATCATCTATCTTAGTCTTCCCTTTATAAATTGTGCCTTGCTTATCAAGGAGGCTATATCTTAAAGAATCTCCCTTCATTGGCTCTCCTCCTGATGTAGTAACAGTAGGAAGTTTATCTGATTTTTTTACTGCATTAAGAATATTGTTGGCCCAATCAACATAAATATGATTGGCTTCTAAAAGCATGTTTTGATATTGAATCTCTCCATTATCACTTAAGAAACTTTCTTGTGAATCAAGTAAATAGTTAATTTCATTAGATTTATATGTAATGACCGAATCAATACTGGAATTATTAGGTTCAGGAGTAAAGCTCCCCCTGGCATCACCCTCAACATTAATTTTATTAAGTTGATCGTTTTGAAAGGAAAGATTAATTAAATCTCCATCTACTATATTAACTCCCATAAGCAAAGAACTATCAAGTGCATGGTACATTGCTGAAGCCATTCTATCTAATTCAATCATTGTTATTTTATCATTTTCGAAAGATATATCAATATTATTTCCAGACATTATATCTGTAAATCTCTGATAAGAATCACTCTCTTTATTTATTTTAGCATCAATTACATTGTGAGCCGTAGCATTCCCTTTAACATTGATAAATGAAATTAATGAATCCTTAAAATTAATTTTAAAATAATCACCAAAAACCTTTCTATTATCAGATAAAACTTTAGCATTATTATCTAATGTCATTATCTGCATAGAATCATCATAGGCAATAACATCTGCCTGAATCATTTTATT
This sequence comes from uncultured bacterium, assembly GCA_964454465.1. GTDB lineage: Bacteria > Fidelibacterota > Marinisomatia > SCGC-AAA003-L08 > D37C17. Next base: position 2,187 of record CAYVTK010000177.1, read on the forward strand.
TTTATCTGAAACAGTTACACCTCCAGATGCAAAAAACGAAGATCCCCTATAACCATTAGTTTCCCAAAAAAGTAATTCATCAGTGTTCAAATTCCTATTTAGTTGAGTTAATTGCACGTCTCCAAATGCAAATAATGAATCTCGATCTATCCAATATATCATTGAATCACAGGTTAAGGTATCTGTATTAGAAATCATTTTAGTATTGCCATATAAATGCAATTTATTAATTTCTTTATAATTATATGCTTTATCTGTTTCTAAATATAAGCTATCATTAAATACTTGAACATTATCAGTCAGCTCATTAATAGTAATATTGTCTTTAGTATATTCTAATAATTCACCATCAGCTTGAAATTTAAACTGACTAGAAAATAATATATTAACCCCAAATAAATAAATAAATATGAAAAATTTAGTATTCATTACATCCTATATTATAAAGGAAAAATTATGAAAAATAAGCTTATAATTATACTATTTTCTTTTCTTTTAGTTTCTTCATTATTTGGGCAATGAGCTCTTTGAGCTAACCCTTCGCTTCCAGTTGGAAGCTCTGACAAAGGAATAGGCCTATGGGCCGGCCAAATTATGGGAAGTGTTGATTATTCATACGAATATCTTGATTGGTGGCATGAAGCCTTAGGCTATGGAGAAGATTTTGAACATGATGGTTCATTAAATTCTCATATTATTAACCCTGCTTTAACCATTGGTATTTCTGATTACCTTAACTTAACTATTGCTCAAACTATTGGCATACGAACAATGGATTATAAAGGACCCGAATATACACCTCACCATAGAGATGAAGATACAACCTCGCCATTTGACAATGCTGTTGGAGGGATGAGTGGTGATACACGACTTATGCTGCGTT
>CAYVTK010000178.1:0-3039 GCA_964454465.1 uncultured bacterium
AAACAGAAGATGTTAAATTAGTTGTTGAATTTTAAGAAGAAAAAATGCAAAAAACAGATTTAAATGTTTCACCATATTATGATGATTTTAGTGAGGATAGTTTATTCCATCGGGTATTGTTTCGGCCTGCCTATTCAGTACAGGCTCGTGAACTTACTCAGATGCAGACTATTCTTCAGAACCAAATAGAAAGAATTGGTTCTCACTTTTTCAAAGAAGGTGCAGTTGTTATACCAGGCCAAACTGGATTTGATGTCACCTATTCTTATGTAAAACTTCAAGCTACATTTACTTCTGATCTTTCAGTAGCACATACTACTGAAAATTTCAGAACAAGTTTAGTAGGAGTAAGGCTTACAGGAGTAACTTCTGGTGTTATTGCAAAAGTTGTTAATACTATAGCTGCGGATGATACAGATGATCTTACCATATTTGTTAAGTATGAATCTTCTGGAACTGTTGCTGGTGGAACAACTAATACAGTATTTGCAAATGGTGAAAAACTAACTACTGATACTGCGATAGCTTATACTTCAGGTGGATCAACAGTAACTATTGCCGCCGGTGGACAAACTGCACTTACTTCAGCAGCTGCAGCTACAGGAACAGGATCATCTGCAAGTGTACAAAAAGGAATCTTTTATATTAGAGGTGCATTTGTTCAAGCAACCACACAAACAATTATTCTAGACAAATATTCTGCAACTCCTTCCTATAGAATTGGATTTTCTGTAACAGAATCATTAGTAACACCAGAAGAAAATACTGGACTTCTTGATAACGCAACTGGAAGTACGAACTATGCAGCTAAAGGAGCTCACAGATTAAAGTATACACTTATTCTTACAAAGAAAGCACTTGGTACTGCTGATGATGCAGATTTTATTGAACTATTGACAGTCAAATCTGGATTGGTTCAGTCTCAAGTTCGAGCAACAGAATACTCTGTACTTGAGGACACTCTTGCACGAAGAACATTTGATGAGTCTGGTGATTACATTGTTAGAGGATTCGATATTGATATGAGGGAACATTATAATGATGGCCTTAATGATGGAGTTTTTAGTCTTGCAGATGGCGGGGATTCTTCAAAGATTGCAATCGGACTTTCGCCAGGTAAAGCATATGTTCGTGGATATGAGATAGGTACTCTCGCACAAACATTCATTCCTTTAAATAAGGCACGCACTACAGCCTTTGTTCAAAATAATCCAACCACATTTAGTGCTGGAAATTATCTTACAGTAGAGAATGTTTTTGGCTCACCAGATATTACAGCAGATAGTACTGATAGTAAACCATTTAAGGAAATAGAATTGCGTGACCAAAGGATGCCTGTTACTCATCTTGCTGAATCTGGTTTTGATAATTCAGAAGTAGATATTACAGTAGACTCTACAGAAAGATTTCCAGCTTCAGGAGCATTTATTGTACAGATTGATAATGAATTAATTTACTGTACTGGTGTAACTAATGATACAACAATAGCAGTAAGTTCTAGTTCCCCAACAGGTAGAGGTTATCTTGGTACTGATGCTGATTCCCATGATGAGAATACTCCAATTTATGTTTGGGGTATGGATATGTTTCATACCGCAAGTAGTTGGAATACTACTGCTTCCTTTTCAACAGAAGGTACAGATGGTGGAACTCAAAGACGAGCAAAAACAGTTGGTGTTGCAAGAACCAGAGCATTTGAAGTAGGTTCAGCTGGAACATCAATAATAGATGGCTCTCATCCTAGAACTTCAACATTTCATCATTATATTTTTGATGTCAGAATGTTGGCAAAAATTACTATTACACCAGTTTCAAGTAAAGGGTTTTCTGCAACAAATTTTTTACATAATGGTGCAAGAATAAAGGGGTCAAGCTCTGGTGCTACTGGTTATGTTTATATTGCACCACAAGATGTTCAATTTACAATGGGAACTTGTACAACATCAGGAGCATCTGCAACTTTAACAGTACCTAGTACTGCTGGCCTAGAGGTCGGTATGGGAATTAGTGGAACTAATGTTGCAGCTGATGCATACATTTCAGCAATTCTTACTGATACTACACTTACAATGTCTGCTGCTTCTAGTTCTGGTGTAAGTGCAACTTTAACATTTGGAAATGCAGTTAAAGCAAATGATGGTAGACAATTACTTAGAGGAACAACATTTCATGTAATTCAAACTACAGGAACTTTTACTACTAGTGATACTCTTTCAAGTAATTTTGATGGGGACTTTGCTACAGCTGGAACAAAGGTTATAAGTGCTGTAAAATATTACTCTATGTCAGATGCACATTCTGTATATGGACAAAATGCAGCTACAGCAAAAGAATATGTTGCAGATATTTCCATGAAGGATACTAAGAAATTGACAGGAACAGTTAGTGTAGTTCTTACTAATGCAGCCACATCCGTTACTGTAAATGGAACTAATACTCAATTTACATCTGATTTTAAAGTTGGAGATTTGTTTGAGGTTGATGATGGTGATGGTACTACTAAAAGAATGGAAATTAAGACTATAACAGATAATACAACTTTAACAACACAAGAAACATTTCCAGTAGCAGTTTCCAATTCTATCATTACCAGAGTTCGTGCAAAAATTGAAGAACAAGAAGAATTGGTAATGCTTTCCAAACTTCCAAAACAAGCAGTTAAAACTTTAAAGGCTGTAGAACTTAATAGTAAAGTGGATACTACACTCAGAGTTCGTAGACAAAATACAGTAACTCTTACTGGAACAGAAGGTTCATTCTCATTACCAGATGGAGAATCTTTTGTTTCATTTAATGTTGATGATTATGTTATTTCTGTAGTATCAAGTGGAGCATCAAGTAATTTTCCAAGAGGAACAGTATTATCACCATCTACAGATTCTTCAGATAAGTGTTATTTAAATATCGGTACACAAAGTTTACAAATAACATTAACTGGTGCTAGTAATGATGTACTTAAAATTACCTATACTGCACAAATAGCAACTGCGAATGAAAAGACTAAAACTCTTCAGCCAATGACTTCACTCCATATTCCTG
>CAYVTK010000179.1:0-3014 GCA_964454465.1 uncultured bacterium
GTTTAAATTATCAAACTGCAGATGCTCTAATTCATAAAACAAAAAATCCGAAATTTGTGTATGATTCTCTACGACGGTTAATGATGATGTATTCAGATGTAGTAATGGAAAAATCAAATTCTGATTATATAAATGAAGTTGGGATTAGAGCAGTTTTAGATAAGATATTAAATGAAATGAAATTAAAAGAAGGCTGTGCTCAAGATAGTGAATTATCTTCAGAGTCTTTAAAGTCTTTGTGTCATTTATTTGAGAAAAAAATTATGAAAAATTTTAATGTTGCATTTCCTCAAAATCCTGAAGAACAATTATGGGGTGCGATTGATGCCGTTTTTCAATCTTGGAATGGTAAACGGGCCATCGATTATCGTAATATTGAGAATATTCCTCATTCTTGGGGAACAGCTGTAAATGTGCAGTGTATGGTCTTTGGAAATATGGGAAGCCACTCAGCTACTGGTGTAGCCTTTACGCGTAATCCATCAACAGGAGAAAAACATTTTTTTGGTGAGTGGTTAAGAAACGCACAAGGAGAAGATGTTGTTGCGGGCATTAGAACGCCTAATCCTATATTGAATAATTCTAAGCACGATCTAAAAACACAAATGCCTGATGCCTATAAAAAATTAGATCACGTACAAAAAAAATTAGAACAACACTATAAAGAAATGCAAGATTTAGAATTTACTATTGAAAACAAAAAATTATGGATTCTACAAACAAGAACAGGTAAAAGAAATGGAGTTGCAACAATACAAATTGCACTAGATATGTATAAAGAAAAACTGCATTCTAAAGATGATATGATTAATAAAATCAGGCCTGAACATATTAATGAATTATTATTACCAATGATTGATGAAAATAAAATACAAGCTATTAAACCAATTGGAACGGGACTGCCTGCAGGACCTGGATGTGCAACAGGTCAAGTTTGTTTTAGTCCAGATGAAGCTGAAAAACAATTTAATAATGGTTTAAATGTTATTCTGGTAAGAGAAGAAACTTCTCCTGAAGATGTGCATGGTATGTTTGTCTCTAATGCTATTCTAACCTCGCGTGGAGGAATGACATCGCATGCTGCATTAGTTGCAAGAGGGTGGGGAAAATGTTGTATTGTAGGATGCACAAATTTAATAATTGATATATCAAAAAAAAGAGCTATGATTGATAATCATATCATACATGAAGGTGATTGGATTACTCTTAATGGTTCTAAAGGTTTAATTTACAAAAATCAATTACCTTTAATTAAGCCTATTGTAAAACAGAATACCTTATTTAATCATTTTTCTCAAATTATTAAAAAAAATCATTCGCTATCTGTAAGAACAAACGCAGAACAACCCCAAGATGCACAAACTGCACTTGATATGGGAGCAGATGGTATTGGGCTATGTAGGACAGAACATATGTTTTTCAACCCTGACCGTATTAAAATAATAAGACAGATGATTTTAGCGCCTAATAGTAAAGAACGGCGCATTGCAATTATGAAACTATTGCCTTATCAAAAAAGAGATTTTTATAAAATACTGAAAACAATGGATGGTAAACCAGTAACAATTAGGCTCTTAGATCCTCCTCTCCATGAATTTTTACCCAATACAAAAGAACAAATTCAAGAATTAGCAAAAGAATTTTCTCTTACAATAAAAAAAGTGAAAAATATTATTGATAATCTGCATGAATTAAACCCAATGTTAGGACACCGAGGTTGCAGATTGGGTATTACATTTCCTGAAATTACTGAAATGCAAACACAAGCTATTATGCTTGCAACGGTTCAATTATATAAAAAGGGATTCCATCCAAAACCAGAAATTATGATTCCCTTAGTAGGTAGTTTGGGCGAATTTATAAATCAAAAAAATATTGTGGTCAATGAAATTAGAAAATTATTAAAAGATACAACGATTAAATATAATAGCATTAAAATTGGTACAATGATTGAATTGCCACGTGCTTGTTTAATTGCAAATTTAATTGCGAAGCATGCTGACTTTTTATCTTTTGGAACTAATGATTTAACACAAACAACTTTTGGATTTTCACGTGATGATATTGGATCTTTTTTACCAGAATATTTAAATCAAAAAATCTTAGATGCAGATCCTTTTCAGCATTTAGATGAAGAGGGGGTTGGAGAATTAATAACATTGGCTATTAAGCGTGCTAGGGGTATAAATAAAAAAATCAAAATAGGTATTTGCGGAGAACATGGTGGTGATCCACAATCAATTAAATTTTTAGCAAATGCTGGTGTCAATTATGTTAGCTGCTCTCCATATCGTGTACCAATTGCTGCGCTGACTTTAGCACAATTAAAACGATAAGACTTGTAACAAAATATTCTTCTGTTATTACATATTATATTAGTATATTCCGACCTAGAAATAATTAATGAGGTATAAATTATGAAAAAAATGATGTTATCTATCTTTGCCATGTTAACGCTATTATTTAGTGAAAATACACATAATACTGAGCAAATGAATGAATTGTTAAAACAATCCTTTCAGTTAATTTGGCAAGAGGCCATGGCTGCAAAGAATCAAGCCGCTGAGGTTATACCAAATATTAGAGAAGAATTATTAGAAAACTTATGTTCATCTGCTCCTGCAGTGTACTTTACAACACATGCAGATTTATCTGATTCTCTTACACAGGCCGAAAATACTTCTGCAAGTGTATTTATTTCTACAGATAATCAGAATAGCTGGATTGAAAATTCAGATGTTATACCTATTAATGAAGAGGGTTACGCAAACACATGGGGAGCAACTACAGTTACTAGTGGGGGGAATAATGTGCATTGGTATTTACAGGGATCTGTTGATTCAGGTTCTTTAGGGCTAGATTTTGGGCAGATTACAGTTTCACAATCTCCATATAATCAAAATGATGTATGGCCTCCAAATAGTAACTTATATACTACATTAATTACTGATTCTCCTGATGATACCGGTTCAGGCCAAGATATTGTAGGTCTTAGGGCAACATATAGTGATGAT
>CAYVTK010000180.1:0-3009 GCA_964454465.1 uncultured bacterium
GGTACAAAAACAACGATAGTTGTATCTACACTCTCTACTACATCTAATTCAATTTGCCCTACTCCAACAGTTTCAAAAATAATAATATCAAAATTAGAGTATTCTATTACATCTGATATATCATCAATATTTTTTGATAATCCTCCCTTGCTTCCTCTCGAAGCAATACTTCTAATAAAGACCTTATTGTCATCATGAAAATCTCTCATACGTATTCTATCTCCTAATACAGCGCCATCACTGAAAGGACTAGTTGGATCTACTAATAAAGCACAAACACTTTTATTTTCAGATCTATATTTTTTTATTAATTGATTAGTAATAGAGCTTTTTCCTGCTCCTGGAGGTCCAGTAATACCAATTTTGATAGATTGCATCGAAGAAACACTTATTTGGTCTAGAAGTTCATAACTTGAAAATTCTTCAGTTTCAACCAAAGATATGGCCTTAGCTATATATTTATGTTCTTGGTTTTTAAGCCCTTTAAGAATAGCTTTTATCACAATTTATAAATAGCTTGTTATCCAAAATATCTTTTAAAATTATTATAATTAGGAATGATTAATTTATGTCCAGTTTTTGAAAGCATATTTTTATCCTCAAATAATTTCAATATTCTTGAAACTGTTTCCCTTGAAGTACCTGACATATTAGCTATATCTTGTTGAAAAGGTAAATTTTCTATAGTAACCATACCATGTCTTATAATACCCATTTCTTCTGCTAAATTTAAAATTGAAACTCCTATTCTATGTTCTGCATCAGATAGAGAAAGTGCTTCTATATGCTGATCAGATTTTCTTATTCTACTTGCAAGCTCACCCATAAGAGCTAAAGATATTTCAAAATTATTTTTTAAAATATCTAAAAAATCTTCTCTTGTAATAGCATATAATTCACAATTTTCCTGAGCTAATACATTAGCAGATCTAGCTTCTCCATCTATAATGGACAACTCTCCAACAATATCATATACACCCATTAATGATAGAATAACTTCCTTTCCTTCATCATTTACTCTTGTAATTTTAACAGTACCCTTATTAACAATAAAAACAATATCTCCATATTCTTCTTCTAGTATTATCATGCTTCCTTTTGGATATTTTCTAAGCACAAATAAATCTTGAATCTCATTTAATGCACTATCAGATAAATTAGAAAAAATATTAATATTCTGTAAAAAATCACTAACCATAAAGACTCCTATTTAAAAAATTCATTAACTGTACAATATTATAGTTTAAAATCTAAGTAAATTTTTTCCTAAAAATAAATAATTAATTATTTGCATTGAATAACATATAAATGTTTATATTTCACGGTCTTTATTAAACAAATAATATAATTATATATAATGAGTGCAAAAGGATCTGAATTAAAAAGAGTAAGACAATCTAGAAAAGCTAATTCTAGGAATAGACATTATAAGTCAAGAATGAATACAGCTATAAAAAAGTTCTTAACATTAGATAAAAAAGAAGCTGAAAAAGTTTTTCCTGATGTAACTAAAATGGTTGATCAAATATGTTCAAAAGGAATTATCCATAAGAATAAAGCCAATAATAAGAAGTCTAAGTTAGCTCAGCATATCAACAAATAAAAAATCTACGAAACGATTACTTTAAATTTATTTTTCTATAATTAGGAGAGTCTTTGGTGATATTCATATCATGAGGATGACTTTCAACTATACCAGATGATGTGATTTGTACAAATTCAGATTTTTTATAGAATTCTGCTATATTTTTTGATCCACAATAACCAAAACAAGACTTTACTCCTCCAACCAGTTGATGTATGGTTTCACCCAAAAATCCTTTATATGGGACCAAACCTTCAACTCCTTCAGGAACTAATTTATTAGAACTATTAGAATTTTGGAAATATCTATCTGAACTTCCCGCCTTCATCGCTGCAATAGAGCCCATACCTCTATAAGCCTTATATGATCTACCTTCCCATAGAATAATTTCACCCGGACTTTCTTCTGTCCCTGCAAAAATGCCTCCCAACATAACAGCATCAGCTCCTGCTGCAAAAGACTTTGAAATATCTCCAGAAAAACGCATACCTCCATCTGAAATTATCTTTTTATTATGTTTTTTAACAAGTTCAGAACATTCCATAACAGAAGTTAATTGAGGAACACCAACACCTGCCACAATTCTTGTTGTACAGCTTGAACCTGCCCCAATACCAATTTTTATAATATCAGCTCCATGATCAATTAATGCCTCTGCACCATCAGCCGTAGCTATATTTCCTACGATTAAATCTATATCTGAATACTTAGATTTGACTTTACTAACAACATCTAGAACACCCTGAGAGTGTCCATGGGCCGTATCTATAACAAGAGCATCAACATTACTATCAACTAATGCTGCAACTCGATCTAAAGCACTATCATCCGTACCAATAGCAGCTGCAACAATTAATCTCCCATGTTTATCTTTAGAAGCATTAGGAAATCTTTCTTTTTTTTGTATATCTTTAACTGTAATTAAACCTTTTAATGATCCTTCACTATTCACTACCAACAATTTTTCTATTCTATGTTTCTGTAAAACAATTTTTGCATCATTTAAAGTTGTTCCTACTGGAACAGTAATTAATTTTGATGATGTCATCCTATCTTTGACTTTAAGATTTAAATTCTGTTCAAATCGAATATCCCTGTTTGTTAAGATTCCAACTAATTTGTCATTATCTATAACAGGAACACCTGAAATTTTATATTGTTTCATCATTTTGAGAGCATCTTCAATACTTCTATCTGAAGATATAGTAATAGGGTCTATAATCATCCCACTTTCAGAACGCTTAACTCTATCAACTTCAAAAGCCTGATCCTCTATTGATAAATTTTTATGTATCACTCCCATTCCTCCCTCTCTTGCAAGAGCAATAGCCATCTCACTTTCTGTTACTGTATCCATAGCTGCGCTGATAAAAGGAATATTTAATTTTATTTTTCGAGCAAGTTCTGTTGATAAGTCGACATCT
>CAYVTK010000181.1:0-2974 GCA_964454465.1 uncultured bacterium
AAAACAAGCTTTAGAAAATGCTTAATAATTTGTTATCCTTATAAAAATTATTAAATTATATTGTTATGTTTAAAGAAGTAAAAATATTTACTATTGTATTATTGTTATCCTGTCTTGTTATACCCAAAAATTTAATTTTATATGATTTTGACAATCCTTCTGCAACCCATATACTAGACGCTACCATTCATAATGATTTATTGATTGTGTCAGGTATGATAGGAGGTATAGAATTTTATGATATTTCTAACCCCCAAGTTTTAAATCATCTTGATAATTTGCAACTGTCAAATGGTGGCGGTGGCGGAGGTACTAAACCAAACTGTATAGCTACTTCAGGTAATTATGCTTATGTTACAACAAATCAAGGTTTAGGTATCATTAATATATCAAATCCATCTAATCCACAATATTTAGGTATTCTTTCAGGTACAAATGGATATATATTAGAAAATTTAGATATATATGAAAATTTTTTGGCAATAGCTGCCCATGAAGATGGAGTTTTATTTTATGATATATCCAATCCCTCTAATCCTGAATATATTGCAACCGTAGGTACTGCAAATGCATGGGCTGTAAGAATGGAAGCATTTCCTGATCACCCAAATTATGAATTTGTTGTATATATTGCAGATGGAGAATCTATATACACTGTAAGCTATATGTATAATAATAATAATCATTCTTTTTCTGGTATTGATAATATCATTCTAGGATATGCAGTTAAAGATATTGCTTATAGTAATGGATTGGTTTATTTTGCTAAAGGAACAGGTGGTGTTGATATTTATCAGACAGAAGGAACACTTTCATTTTCAATGAATGATTATGACTATACATTTGATTGTAGCATGCATGTGCCTTGTTATCTTGGGAATTATGATACTTCTGTTCTTGCTAATAGGATCGAGACATTTGATAATAAATTAGCTGTGTCTGACTGGGATGATGTAGAGATTCTTGAATGGGATGGAGAAAGTCTTAATTTAGTAGGTTTTAAAAATACAACTCGTCGAACAATGGCAATTGCTACAAAAGATAATTATATTTATTCAGCAGAGTGGGCAAGTGTTCAAGTTTTTAAATATGGCGAAATTGATGGACCTGATTTAGATTTAAGTGTATATGAACTTAATTATCCATATGTTGAGGATGGAGAATCCTATTTAATGTCTCTAGATGTCACAAATAATGGTAATTCTATTTTGGATATTGTAGATGCATATACAACAAATAATGAATTTTATTATTCTGAATTAAATAATTTAAATCCAGGGGAGACTCAAACTATTGATATTATCTATACAGCAAATTCTAATAATTCATCTGGTAGTTATAGAATCTTTAGCAATGATGAAGATGAATCTGAAGTTATTTGTGAAACAAATGGTAATATTAATGGTGCTAATATTGGAGATGTTGCTCCAGATTTTGAATTAAATATTATGGCTAATGGTTCCGGAAATTTTCAACTGTCAGAACACTCTGAAAAAATTGTTGTATTAGCATTTTTTGCTCCTAACTGACCTGTTTGTAGTCCGGAGTTATCGGATATGGAAACAGCTATCTGGCAAAATTTTGATCATAATGATATTATTGTTCTTGGTATTTCTAATACGAATAACCAAAATACAATCAATAATTTCGTTTCAGAAAATGGCTTAACTTTTCCGATTGTATTTGATCCCGGAAGTTCTGGAGGAGTCCAAGGAGGTGATACATATGATTTATATTATATGCCTAATGATGGTTCCCCTTATCCTCGTGATTTTGTGATTGATCAGGAAGGTATTATTGCATATGCTAATAATGAAATTGATACTGCTTGGATGTTATCAGTTATTAATGATTTATTAATAACGAATAATGGAATTCTGGGAGATATTAATCAAGATACTATTATAAATATTCTAGATGTAGTTCTATTAATTAATTTCATTTTATCTTCAGATATTCCTTCAGGCAGTCAATTCTCATCTTCAGATATGAATGCTGATGGTATTATTAATATCCTAGATGTTGTTCTGATTATAAATATTATTTTAAATATTTAGAAACAATTCCTCTGTATATATATATAAATATATAATATTATATTTGTTGTAATTTACTATGCTCTTGAATAGTCGTTTGATTATTTATTTAAATTAAAATTTATATGCTTTATAAAAGAAAAAAAACTATATATTTTCACATTTTCACTCTAGCTCTTATTACTTTATTTGTTTTTTCATGCTCCTCTCAATATGTTGAATTAAAAAAACAAAAGAAGATAGAGAAAAAACAAAAAAAAGATGCTAAAAAAGAAGAAAGAAAAAATAGAATAGATGAAGAAAACGCTAAGAATAAATTTAAAGCTTACTATAACTCATATTATCTAGCAAAAGTTAAATTCAAAGATGCGTTGGAAGAATTATCTTTTGAAGATAAAAATTCTAATATTAATAAGACTTCTAATACAAGCGCTAATTCTTCAAATTTCATTGATGATATGGCTTTTTTATTCCCCTCTAATTTTCAACATATTCTGGGATTTGGGGGAGGAATCCTTTATGCCTCAACTCTTGATGATGCAACTGCGGTAGAAAAAGTAAGTACGGCAATGATTCTTGGTAAACTATTAAGTATGTATTTAGAATACTATGATAAGAATGCGAACGTTAGAGATGTTAGTTCTGAAGATGTTAACTCTAAAAAAAAGAAATCCAATAAAAAATCTAATATTAGCGCTAATGCAGTTAAACTTCTTGATGATGCGATTAAATATTCTAACATAGTATTAGATGATTTTTATAATACTAATTATTGGTTTGATGCTGCATATATCAAGGCAAGATCAAGCTATACTAAAAATATTCTTTCTTCAGCTAATTATTATTTTAATGAAATTATAAAAAATAAAAATAGTCCTTATTATTATGACAGTTTGGTTAGGTTGGGTTTTGTTAATGTACGTCTAAATGATACGAAT
>CAYVTK010000182.1:0-2955 GCA_964454465.1 uncultured bacterium
TGAGTATTTTAATTTTAGGGTTAATTCTTTTTGAAAGTTGTGATAGTGGTGGTGCTAATGCCATTGAGTGCCCTAGTGAAACTTATGATTGTGGTTGTGCTTCTGGTAATATTTATGATGTTGAAATTAATGCCTCAGCATATAATAAATGGATATATTTTTCATTTGAAACAGGCAATACTCTTGAAATTAATAATCCTGAAAGTTCTCTTGACTGGGATATAGCATTTTAAAAAAATCATATTAGAACAAATGGAGGATTATCTGGTATTGGACAAGGATGTGGACTAGTAGACCTAACACAATATTGGACATGTGAAACATTTGAATCTACTTATGAAATTCCAGATGATATAATTTGTGAAAATGATATTATGGTTGAAGGTTCAGGCCTTCTGCCCTTATTTTTACCATATGAAGGATGCTATTGTCCTGAGTCTGAATGTTTTGACTGCTTAGATGTTTCTGACATAAATACAGTATGTGAAGAAGATTATGCATCTCATTATTGGCTTGACTGTATAAAAAATCCAGTATTAGATATGTGGGGTTATTTTGATAGAGATAGAGATTTTAATATTACTGAAAAGATGATGTTTATTAGAGATGCAGAAGGTAATCATGTTAAAATATGGTTGAGAGCATATGATTATGATGATTCAGAGCCCTTAATTCCTGATGAAGATGGAGAATTCCCATCTAGTACAGGATACATTGAAATGAGATATGAAATATTAGACTTTTAATATTTTTTTAATAATTCGTAAAGTGAAACTATTATCATAATATACCAACATAGATAAGTTGCTATAGCAGAGAGTATCATTAAGATAACAAAACTACTATTTAAATATTTCATAACCCACATTGAGACAAACATTAATAGAAAAGAGAGGAAAGGTTCAATGAGTAGTATAGTTTTTAATTTACCTGTAATAATAGAGCTAAAATAAAAAACAGACCCAATTAATAGGCTTATGATGCTAAAAGTTAAAATATGGTCATGTGTTGTTAGAATCATATTTTCTAATGGTTTTGAAAATTTTTCAGGTATATCTGTGCTATTTTTTACTTCAGAACCATTAAACTGTTCTACTATACCCATTGATGACATATTCGTCGTTGTATATACATAAAATAAGCCAACAGCAATACCTATAACCATTGTAATTAAAAATGCAGATAGAAAGTATTTTGCATCACAATCTAAATCTTTTAAATATAAATTATTTTTCATCGAAATTTTTTATAACCTCATTAATTATTAATGTTAATTTATTGATTCCTTTTGATACAGAATGTACAGAAATTGTTGCTCCAGATATCGCATAAATATGATCACCAATCTTATAATTTGATGTATCTGTATACCCGATAAATTTTTTTAGCCAATTTTCACTTTTAATTTCACCTCCATAGGGCTCACGGTATTTAATAATAGATACATCAAATATTTCGCCTGTATCTTTAAATAATGTTAAAAATGTAATAGGCATCGATTTGCCTATTACATTATCCAGAATTCCGTAATAATAGGTTGTATCATTTTTTTCTATTTTCCATGTATTAACTTCTTGTCTAAAAAAATTTTGATTAACAATTTTTTTTGTTTTTTTATAGGAAGATTTAAGATTAAACATTTTATGTTCAATATACTTGAAATCAGGGATAAGTTCTTTAATTCTAAGATCAGTTTCATCCATTATTTTAGATGGAAAAACAAAAGATAATAGAGCCATAAGAATATATATATTATATCTCATAAAGTTATTTAAAACATAAAACCTATCCCAATATTCAAGATGTTATTCTCTGTATCTCCTATTTTGTTTGTTCCCATATCTAATTTAAAAGATATGCTGGGAATCGGCTTATATGTTAGACCGTAAAGTAAAATATCAGTTGTTACATTATTAATAGAATATGAACTTGTCCTTAACCATGGCATTAATACAGAATTTGCTCCAATAAGGTTTCCTATATTATACCCAATATCTAAGTAATACCCAGAATTTGACCATGATACATCAGTGTGTGAAAAGTCTCCCATTCCATACTCAAAAACAGTATGAATATTATTTTTTGAATACATCGCATTGAGTTCTATTAAAGTTATTCCTAAGGTCCCTATAGCTTCACCTGTAACATTATCAGTATCTAAGGGAGCATCATTCATGGCGTATGATCCCCCAATTCTAAAACCGTCTATACCAGTCCATGAAATCCCAATTATTTTTGTTCCAAGAATATCTGTTGCAGTTGCATCAGACCCTTTATTTAGTCCATATTGAATGGACCTGACATTACCGCCATTATAAATTTCTTTTCCATTGAGATCTTCTAACATTGTGAATTCTAATGCAATATCTCCTATATTCCCATAAAAAGAAAAACCATTGCCAAACCATGTTGTTGGAATAATTCCTTTTGCATAGAAAGGCCTTTCAACGCTTAAAAAAGTAGGAGGTTCATGATAAGGGTTTATAATTCCAACAGGCGCTACAATAACTCCTCCTTTAAATCCCCATGAATTTCCAGTATAGTTAATGTATCCTCTCTGTAATTCAACTGTTCCTTCATGTGAATTTCCAGCAACATTATGTCTAAGCTGGATTTCTGATTTAAATGACCACTGTTCATCCCATGTATGCCCAAGAAAGACAACAAATCTATGGAAATCCATTCTCTGTTTTTCAGTTTCCCAATGGAGCTCTCCATAAGCACCAATACTTGATGAAGATCCAGTATTCGCAAATAAATTTGATATAAAAAAACTGATTACAAGTAATAACATTTTTTTCATTAGTGTTTAGACTCCTATATATTTCTATCTATTTAGTTTCAATTTAAGAATTAATATTCTATACTCTAAATTACATTAATAAAAATAATAATCTAAATTACATTAATAAAAATAATAATCTAAATTACATTAATAAAAATATTAATTGCAAT
>CAYVTK010000183.1:0-2926 GCA_964454465.1 uncultured bacterium
GATGATTTTATCATGCGGGCTTCCTAATATTATTGGATGTTTATTCTTATTACCTTTACTCAAAACAAAACTTGATGATTATTGGATGAGATATCAAGCTGGTGAATTTAAAACATATAAGTAATTGGAAAATCCTTCTAAGTTTTTAGAATTTGCGATTAAAATAGCAAAAGAAGCTGGAGATATCCAAATGTCCTATTTTGGGAAAATCTCTTCATTAGATAAAAAATCAACAAACATAGATTTAGTCACAAATGCAGATATAGAATCTGAAGAGTTTATTATTAAAAAAATAAAAGAATCTTTCCCTGAACATTCTATCCTATCTGAAGAGCGAGGAGAATTACTTACAGATAGTGAATATCTTTGGGTGATAGATCCTCTTGATGGAACAACTAATTTTACGCATAACTTTCCTATCTTTGCAGTCTCTATTGGACTTGTAAAGAAAGGTGTAGAAACAGTTTGCGGGGTTGTATATAATCCTGCTGCTAATAAATGTTTTTATGCCCAGAAAAATAAAGGTGCATATATGGATGGAAAAAAAATTCAATGTACTTCAAGTGATACTTTAAGTGATTCTCTTTTAGTTACTGGTTTCCCATACTTACATGATTTAAAATATGATCTTTCGTTTGAATTATTTAAAGAGTTTTACGATCAAACAAGGGGCTTAAGACGGCTTGGAGCAGCATCTTTAGATCTATGTTTTGTAGCTATGGGACGCTTTGATGGGTACTATGAATATAATCTTAAGCCTTGGGATATTTGTGCAGGTTCTTTAATTGCAGAAGAATCTGGAGCTAGAGTAACAGATTGGGATAATTCAAAACTTCCACACGATGGCTCAAGAATTCTTGCGACGAACGGATTAATTCATAGTCAGATGGTAGAGGTATTAACTCAAGAAAAATATAAAATCTATTTTAGGATAAATAGAAAGAATATATAAAGCAAGTTAATCATAGCTGAATACTATTAATTTCCTCTTCTATAATATCTAAATCTTCTTTCTTAACGATATAAGACTTCTTATCCTTATAAAAACTAACAGATGTTAAAAGTTTATTCTCTTTGTAGTGAATAGCAGCACCATCTTCAACAGCTAAACATGAAGAGATTTTACCACTTTCAATCATAGCATGAACAGATGGCCTTCTATCAGCTTCACCATCATAATGAGGGCAGCAACATTCAGGAATAAAATCAAGACAATCCATCACATTTAAATTACTAGCCCAAGAATCAGTTATACCTTCTTTAAACCAACAAATAGCACCAGCGCTAACACCACATAGAATTGCACCTCTATTATAAGCTTTTAAAAGCAGTTTATCCAGTTTCCATTCTTTCCATACAGCAAGCATACTCTTTGTATTACCACCACCTACAAAGATAATATCCTGTTTATTGATAATAGAATCTAACCTGGGTGTTCTTTGAAAAAAGTTAATATGTGTAGGATTACAATTACGTTTTGAATAAACAGCATAAAAATTAACTGTATAAGCTTTATCCTCAGCGCTCGCTGTTGGAATAAAACAAACATTCGGCTTTTCTTTAGAGCATTGTTTTAAAATATAATCATCAATTTTAGTATTATAAATACTTCGTCCAAATCCCCCACCTCCAATTGCAATAACCTGTCCTATATTTTCTGGCATTATATTTCATCTCCCTTGAAAACAAAAAATAAAGATACGGCTAATAAAAGCAATTGCCATTCAACATCACCTAAAGCATCTCCCCATTTAAATAAATGCATATAAATAGCGCCTAGCATAATAACAGCAAGCATAGTTCCACCGATTCTTGTTAAGATATCTTTTGTAAATGGGCCTATAAGCACAAATAATGCACCTAAAAACTCAAAAGGTCCAACTAAATAACCTATCATGCCAAGCTGAGCAACCTCAGTGCCTAATTTTGGATATCCATGAACAAAAAATGTACCTGCAATCGTCAATCTTAATAACCATCCTATATTCTTTGATATAACATTATCATTATTTATAAAGTCCATATCTCCCTTTCATTGAATATTTAATAAGTTAATTTAACTATTATTATGTTTATTTTTAAAGAATGAAAATCAATCAAAAATATAGCAAAGATAAATTATCTAATCATTATGATACAATTATCATAGGATCTGGAATTAGCGGTCTAACTTGCGCTGCGTTTCTTGGTATGCATGGTAAAAAAGTTCTAGTTCTTGAAAAACATTTTAAAATAGGTGGCTGGACACATACATTTAAACGTAAGGGATATGAATGGGATGTTGGGATTCATTATATTGGAGGGGTGCATCTTAAAAAAACTATGTCTAGAAGAATTCTAGATAAGATATCAGATAATAAACTTAAATGGAATAAAATGACTCCTAACTATGATAGGATTATTTTTCCTGATAAATCATATAATTTTATTGCACCAAAAGAAGAATTTATAAAACAGTTAATCAATTATTTTCCAGAAGAAGAAAAAGCTATTTTAAAATATATAGATTTAGTAGATAAAGCCAATAAAGTTAGCCTAAACTACTTTATGTCTAAAACACTATCTGGAATACCAGAATTTTTATTTTATAAAATCTTAACTAAGAAATTTTTTAAATATTCAGATAAAACAACATATGAGGTTTTATCATCTATCACGTCTAATGAAAAACTTATTGGTGTTTTAACGGGTCAATGGGGAGATCATGGCCTCACACCAAAAGAAAGTAGTTTTATGATGCATTCTCTAATTGTATCACACTATTTTGATGGAGGAAACTACCCTGTTGGAGGATGTAGACAAATTGCAGAAACAGTAGTTCCTTTTATTAGAAGACATAATGGAGATTTGTTTGTTGATGCAGATGTTAAAAAAATAAATATTCAAAATAATAAAGCCACTGGAATAACTTTAGAAAATGGTGATA
>CAYVTK010000184.1:0-2906 GCA_964454465.1 uncultured bacterium
TCGGCAATGATAATAATTTATAATATTTTTAAATCTTATAGCAACAAGTCAATCCTATAACTATGAAATATAAAACAATAGCGCAGATGTTCTATCAGTCAATGAACAAATCTTTAGATGAAAAAATTATTTTTTATAAAGATGGAATAAGATGGAAGGGCTTAACTGGAAAAGATGTTCTTTCTATAGTTGAAAAAATATCTTTTTCTTTATATACTCATGATATAAGATATCAGGATAAAATAGCAATCTTATCAAATACTTCCTATAAATGGTCTTTATGTGATTATGGTATCATTTCTATGGGAGCAGTTACTACGACCGTATATCCTAGCTTATTGCCAAATCAAATAGAGTATATTTTAAATGATTCCGAATCTAAAATTGTATTTGTAGAAGATGAAATGCAACTTGAAAAAGTTAAAACAATCTTTGATAAATGTAGCTATCTTAAAAAAATTGTTGTGATGGATAACTCTTTTGGGGGAAATGATGATTATGTTGATAATTTAAATTCTTTCTTAGTATTTGATAAAGAATTAATAAATTCATCTGAATTAGCTTTTGAAGATATGGTCCATAAGTCTCAGCCTGAAGATTTATTAACTCTTATCTACACATCAGGTACAACAGGACAGCCTAAAGGTGTTATGCTATCTAATGAGAATTTATTATCAAATATCTATGCAGTCTCAAGAATTCAAAAAGATATAAAAGATGAAATTTTCTTATCATTTTTACCTTTAAGTCATGTATTAGAACGTATGGCAGGTCATTTTTATCCAGTCTTTATTAATTCAAAAATATATTATGCTGAAAACATGGAAAAAGTTGCAGAAAATATGGCTGAAGTTTCTCCGACAGTTGTTGTATGTGTTCCAAGATTTTTTGAAAAAATGTATAATGCTGTTGTTCAAAATGTTAATAAAGGATCTTCAATTAAAAAGAAGTTATTCTGGTGGGCAATTGGTGTTGGAAAAGATCACTTGGCTATTGAAAATTCAAAAAACAAAATTCCGTTTTTATTAAAAATTAAACATAGAATATCTGATAAACTTATTTACACTAAAATAAAAGCTAAAATTGGAGGAAATATAAAATTCTTTATATCAGGAGGAGCTCCTTTATCTGCAGATGTTGCAGAGTTTTTTGCAGCGTTAAATATTATTATTTTAGAAGGTTATGGACTAACAGAAACAAGTCCTGTTTTAACTTCAAATGTACCCGGAGAAATCAAATTTGGATTTGTAGGTCGAGCATTAGAAAATGTTGATATTAAAATTGCAAATGATGGAGAAATATTGGCAAAAGGGCCAAATATTATGATGGGATATTTTAAAAATAAAGAAGCTACATCTGAAGTAATCGATGCAGATGGTTGGTTCCATACTGGAGATATAGGTGAGTTAGATAAAGAAGGGTATGTAAGAATTACTGATCGTAAAAAGAGTTTGATCGTAACCTCTGGTGGAAAAAATATTGCCCCAGCTCCATTGGAAAACATGCTTTTAACGTCTAAGTATAAAGATCAGGTCTTAGTTGTAGGAGATAAAAGAAATTTCCTTAGTTGTTTGATTGTACCTTCATTTGATAATGTAAAAGAATATTTACTAACTAAAGATAAAGAATTAACAAGTAATGAAGCACTTATTGATTATCCTGATGTTATAGAACTTTTTGAAAAAGAAGTTAATGCTTCTATGAAAGAATTTTCAAAATTTGAACAGATAAAAAAATTCACTCTATCACCTAGGCAGTTTATGATTGAAAAAGGTGAATTGACCCCTAAGATGTCTATTGTGAGAAAGAAAGTAGAAGAGAATTTTAAAGATAAAATTGATGAAATGTATAAAGGTGCCAATTTATGACAACATATAAAGAAGCTGGTGTAGATATTGATGCTGCAAACGAAGGTTTAAAAAGAATTAAAAAACATGTTTCAGAAACATTTAATAAGTACACTCTATCTGATATAGGATCTTTTGGAGGTTGTTTTAATCTTCCTATAAATGAATATAAAAATCCAGTACTTGTTTCTAGTGTTGATGGCGTTGGAACAAAGCTGTTAATAGCTGCGCTTGCAAACAGGCATGATACTATTGGTCAGTGTCTTGTTAACCATTGCGTTAATGATATACTAGTTATTGGAGCAAAACCTTTATTTTTTCTTGATTATTTTGCAGCAGGCAAGCTTAATAATGATATACTAGAAAATGCGATTAAAGGCTTTTCTAAGGCATGTAAAGAAAATGGATGTGTTTTAATTGGTGGAGAGACAGCTGAAATGCCTGGTTTTTATGATGATAATAAGTATGATGTGAGTGGAACTATTGTAGGGATTGCTGAGAAAGATAATATGCTCCCAAATAGAAAAACAGAAGAGGGTAATATTCTGGTAGGTTTATATTCAAACGGCCTGCATACTAATGGCTATTCATTAGCAAGGAAAGTGCTTTTATCTAAGTATAATATTGGAGAACATATTGATCGGCTTGGCTGTTCTATTGATGAGGAACTTTTAAAGGTCCATAGATCCTACCTGCATGTTATGGATGACATTCTAGACAAGCCATGGCTTAGAAGCCTTTCCCATATTACAGGTGGGGGTATTGTTGAGAATACACATAGAGTTTTAGAAGAAGGACAGGATATTGATATTGATTGGGATTCTTGGGAGTGGCCAGAAATCTTTAAAATGATTCAAGAAGATGGAAATGTTTCAACAGAAGATATGATTCGTCCATTCAATTTAGGGATCGGCTTAATTCTAATTGTAGATAAAAATCATTTACCAGATTTAGATACTCATTTAAAAAATAAAAATGAGGATTATGTTGTTCTTGGTAGTGTAACCTCAAAATGAAAATCAATCTAATTGGTGGAGGAACATGGGGAACTACTCTTGC
>CAYVTK010000185.1:0-2889 GCA_964454465.1 uncultured bacterium
CTGGACCATCCAAGAATACTTGATATCCTTCTCCAGTAGATATAGATCCTATTTGGTTAACACCAAAGTTAGGTACAAAATAATCACTGGCATCATTTTTTACAAGAAGAACACTAAGTGGATCAAATACAGATTCTACACTTACATCTCCAGGCTCAACATTAAATGATGTCATATTAAATGTATATGGACTTAATGTTATATCTTGCGTTACACTAAATACAGGCTCAAGCATTGAAACAACTGTCAATACAGCGCCCCAATCACCACTTCCAACATTATATTCTACTGTAGCACTATACACAGCATTATCAGCAGCTTTCCAAACTTTATATACAATAGCATTGCCATTAATATAACCTGGAAGTATTGGACCTGCAAAATCAGATAAATCAACAGATGCTACACCAACAATTTCTAATTGGTTACCTGTCCATACACCAGCACCAACAAGAATCTCACCTGTATTACCATTTGAGTCAACAATACCATTAGCATCAAATAATCCAACCTCATCGCCAGGCTCTAACTCTATTGCATCCTGTATGATAATAAGAGAACTTTCACCTGTTTCATTTGGAAGGTCTGTAAAGTATTGTAAATTAAAACTAACATCATTAGTTGTCGCACATGACTCATTTGATGTTGCTAATACTGTACCATTATCTACCCACTGAACTTGATAACAATATGTTTCATTTGCACCTAAACCACTATCAGTATACATCATAACATTTTCATCAATGCCAGACATTAATACTTCTCCATCTCTCCATACAGTGAATGAAGCTGGAGGGTAAGTACAACTACCATCATCAGTATTGGCATCTGGGTCATAGTTTTCAGCTAATGGATCTGTACAACCCCAATATTCACAGTTGCCATCATCCATAGTTGCTTCTGGATTATAATTGTCAGCATTAGGATCCATACAACCATAAATTTCCATATCACCTACCCAATAATCAGTTCCAAGATCAACAGTCAATGCGCTACCTCCTGCATCAGAAAATGTACCTGTTGATACAGACAATGTTCCTGCATCACCCGTAAATGTTGCATCAACATTACATAGTACACCACTTCCAGAAGGAATTGTAGCACCACTAAATGAGAATCCAAGAACTAAGCCACCAGTATTTGTAGATACAGTAAATCCTGCACCTGCAGCACTACCACCACTAGCACCAGTAACATTAAGTCCTGATAAACCATCGCCAGTATCAATCTCAAATTGGAATCCTGCAACAGGTTCTGAATTTGTCATAGATACCTCTATCTGACCATTAGCATAGCCTGTAATTTGAAGATCAACCTCAGCTCTGCTATCATTGTTATTGCTTGAAAATTGCTCCATACTCCATGCAAGATTAATTTCACCATCTCCACCTTCAGTAGTTAATACTAATGAAGGAGTATTATTATCAAATGGGCTCATAAAATCAGCACAAGAAGCAAATGAAAAATATTCTTCAGCTTGTGGATTTGATAATACATAATCATCAAAACACAACTCAGAAGTAAAATCAATATCATCTGTTGCAACAGTTACAGTCGCAATAGCACCCTCACCTGCAGCAATTGTTGTTCCCTGGAATGAAAAACCAAGTAGTATAGTATTACCATTACTATCATTTCCAGATACTTGCCAATCTGCAGGAACTCTATTAGTACCTGCAACAGAAACAAATGATAGGTTATTAGGGATATCAGAAACAGTAAACTGGAAACCACTAACAACATCTGCATTTGTCATATGAATTTCATATTGATCATCTGAAATTTGATTTAAAGATAAATATACTTCAGGAAGACCAACTTCAATTGTAGTACCTTCATATCCCCAATACATTGATTGGCCATTACCATCTGAGAATGTAGTTTGATTAGTTAAATCAAATTCTACTGTTCCATTTGGCGCAGTTTCATCAACTGTATAGTCAATTACAAATAAGTTTCCTGAACTTCCTGCAGGTATATAATCTCCTGTTAGACTAAACCATAGGGCAATAATCTCACCATTTACTTCACTAAATGAGATTGTACCATTTAAGCCTGAAACTAAATCGCCAGCCTGAACATCAAATGCTGTAATAGATTCTGGACTATCAGTAATATGAAGTTCAATTCCATATACATCATGTGGAGTGCTCATATCAACATCAAGTTGTGAGCTTAAACCTTGATCTATTGGAGCTGAATCTGCATTCAAGGTAATATCAATACCCTCAACATCTAAAGAAACAGTTCCACAACCACCTTCAGATAAGAAAGCAGCGCCCATAGTATCTGATAATACTTCATTAGAAGTACACACAGAAACATTGGTAGGTTCTGTTGCAGCTGTTGCAAATGTCAATTCAAACACATCACCAGAGCCAGCATCTATTGTTGTGCCTGAGAAAGAGAAACCTAAGAGTAATCCTTCTCCATCAACATCAGATACACTAATACTCCAATCGCCAGGAACTCTTCCTACTCCAACAGCACTAGTTAATGTTAAATAGTCAGGTGTATCAACTAAATTAAATTGAACACCAGCAACCGGATCTGCATTATCCATAGAAACTGTAACAACAACATCATCACCACCCATAACCTCAGCATCTGAAACACTTAGAGTTACAGTAGACATAGGCGTTACGGCTACTTCATTTGAATAACTAGATTCATTATCTCCATCATAAACAGATGTTACAACATAATAATATGTTGTTCCATTTGTTAAACCTTCATCTGTATATGTTGTTGTATTCGCATCAGTTTCTGTTACTAGAGAATAACCACCTCCTGAAACAGAAGATCTATATAATCTGTATCCAGTTAATGTATCTCTCTCATACATATTAGAATGAGGAATAAAAGTTTTTAATGCAGGTTGTGCATTAA
>CAYVTK010000186.1:0-2842 GCA_964454465.1 uncultured bacterium
TAAAGCCATTTGCTAATGTTGCAACTTCTTGACCTACTAAGTTATATATCTTAACAGATAGATAACCTGATTCAGGAAGAACAACCTCTAGAGTAGTTGTAGGGTTAAATGGATTAGGATAAGCTGCTTTTACTTGATATGCAGTAGGTTGAGAACCTCTTATATCTTGAGTTCCAACCATAATATCTTTAGCAAGCTCATTTACAACAACTTGAGATTTAATTTTATAATCACCTGTTGTTGTTCCTAAGAATCCAATATCATCTTTTACTACTACAACGATTGTTGTATTAGCATCAAGACGATTTTGAGACGCTATTTCAAGTTCACCATTAGTTTCAACTAAGCTAATTTTAAAATCAGCATCATGAGTCAATACTAATTGCACACCTTTAATAGTACCTTCAGATTCAACAGAAAGTCCATTATCTGCCATAACGATTGTTGCTTTTTCAGCAGCTGCATCATTAGTTGTAGAACCTAAAGTTCCACCACCTAAGATGTAGTTAACAACAGTAACAATATCAGTAACGTTAATTACACCGTCATCATTCATGTCACCACAATCTAATCCAGCAGCATCTGTTCCGCCACCTAGAATGAAGTTAACAATCGAAACGATATCAGTAACATTAACTTGATCATCACCATTTACATCACCTGCTGTACATAGACATGCATTATCACCATTACATTCACCACAATCATCATATGCACCTACACAATCATCAACATCATCGCAAATGCCATCAGCATCTTCGTCAGCTGCACAATCTTCTGCACCCGCTAGAGCACATACAGCATCAGAGTCTGCAGTAACACCTAACTCAGTTGATACACCTGCTACAGTGACACATACATCATCACCATCTTGGAATCCATATACTAAGAATTCAGTAGCGGATGTAGTCCAAAGACCAGACCATTCTGAACCATCAGGATAACCATAGTCATCAAAACCACATGTATCACATGAGAATGTTACATTGTAAGATACATCTCTGTTATCAGCAACATAATCATCACTGTAAGTAATCTCACCTGTTGCAATATTTAATGCAACTTGAGGTTCAGAAGCTAGACCTATAGATACAGGTTTATCTTTCCTTATATTATAAGTTTGAGCGGAATCTCTTCCATCACAATTAGCTTCATCTTCACAGTCAGCACAATCACACCAGTAAACATCACATTCCCATGACCCTGGTATACATGTACCATCATTACATGTAAACTCACCATCAGCACAGCCTTCAGCCGTATCCTCGCATTCATCTTCATAATCACAAACATCTAGGCCTTCATCAGAACCATCTGCACAGTCAGGACCCCAGCTTGCATTACAGAACTCACTTGAACCATCACATTGGTATGAAGCAGGAATACACTGTGTACCATCTGCACATGCAAATTGATCATCAGCACATTCTACCGGACCACCATCATCTTCATTACAATCAGGAGATGTTGGATCAACACAACCTAATGTACCGCAATTATCCCATAGACTTGCATATGGATCATCACATGTTGGATCATATACACCGCATCCACAGTCACACCATGTATCTGTGTAATAAGACTCAGGGCATGTCCATCCATCAGGAACTGTCACAGGCTCATCGCAATCTGCTGGGCAATTTTCAAAAGTCTCATCACCACTACAAACACCATCACCACATACAGCCTCAGCATCACCTGGACATGAACAACCTGAACAATCCCAGTTATAATTAGCTTCTAATGTAGCACAGTCAATGCCATACTCATCCCATGCAGTATCACAACATGCACTACCATAATTAGTCCAATCAAACTCACAATCTTCACATGGATCATCAGGACATAGTTCTTCAAGATCTGCACATGTACCATCGGAACATGTAACTTGGCCATTCTCTTCACAACTTGTACCATCAAGAAGAGCGTCCCAAGATGCAGATATTGCAGGAACTAGTGTACCCATATCATCATAGTCAGCACCAACAACAGTAAGACCTGTTATTTCAGCATCCCATGCTGCAGGAGGTGCACATTCAGCTTCAGTACAGTCGCCACCATCTAAATCATAGCAACATAAGTTTACACCCCATCCTTCTGCCCAACCATCACATAGACCGTCACCAATCCATGTATCAGAGGCACACTCACCATCAGCAACATCTTGCTCAGAACAACCTAGAACTGTACCTGCTGCACAACCTTCATACAAGCAGCTACCATCATCAGTAGTTGCATCTGGATTATAGTTATCAGCATATGGATCTGTACAACCAGCTACAGTGTCAAAACATTGACCACCTTCTTGGTTATCAGCAGAGTTTGGATCTGCACATGTAGTACAGTCACCACCCCAACTAGCACAATCATATGTAGCATCTACACAATCACCTGGGCAACAGTCGCCACCATCATAACCACAACCTTCGTTGTTATTAGAGCCATCACAGTAACCATCACTAATCCAACTAACTACACCTTCACAGTCAGCCCAACATGCATCATCACCACCACACTCACCACATGAGTCGTAGTATAAGCAAGATCCATCATCAGAATCTGCATCTGGATCATAGTTACAAGCAGTATCATCAGTACAACCAAATGCTACATCATCACAGCTACCTAAGCAACCTGAATAAGGTGCACCACCAGCAAGAAGTTCATTTCCATCAGCATCACCGATATTCCATGAAACCTCACCTTGCCATGAACCACCATCACATGTTACAACAACATCCATAGGACCTGTGTAACAACCTGTTCCTGCTGCACCATCATCATTAACACCATCTAATGTAAATGATTGATCTCCAATAGTAAGAACGTTACCATTCCAACC
>CAYVTK010000187.1:0-2838 GCA_964454465.1 uncultured bacterium
ATATAAATATATTGAATAATGATATATTTAATATAAAAGAGTATCATGGTTTTTTTGATATTATACTAGAATATACATTTTTTTGTGCTATCCCACCAATTTCTAGAGGGAAATATATTGAAACAGTTTTTAATCTATTAAATCATAATGGGAAATTTGTTGGTATCTTATTGCCTATTAATAAAAAAATAAATGAAGGAGGCCCTCCATTTGGAGTAAATCTTTCTGAAGTACTGAATATGTTTGCAAAATATTTTAAAATTATAGATTGCTATGAATCAGATTTAAGTATAAAACCTAGAAGAGGTAATGAAAAATTTGTAACTATGGAAAAATGCATAAAATAAAAATAAATGAATTAGAAGTTTTTGGTTTTCATGGTGTTTATGAAAAAGAAAAAAAAGAAGGACAGACTTTTTATATAGAGATTGAATATAGCCCAAAAGAAGATATAGAAGAAATAAATGATAATATATCTGAAGTTGTAGATTATATAACTGTTAGAGACAAATTTATTACATTGTTTAATAATAAAAGATATTCATTAATTGAAGTTCTTGCTAGAGATTTACTAAAAGAGTTAATTGATATCTATGATTTTTTATATCTTAAAATTGTAATAAGAAAAAAAATAATATTAATGTCAAATAAGGTTAATTATATATCAATTGAAGTAGAGAAGAATAATGAATAAAGTATTTTTATCTATAGGTTCAAATAAAGGTAAACGCTTTAATTATCTAAAAAAAGCAATTTTAGAAATAGAAAATATAGATTCTACTATTTGTTTAAGAACTTCACCTATTTATGAAACAAGACCTATGTATAATACAAATCAAGATTACTTTCTTAATGCTGTAATAGAAATAGATACGTCTGTAGATGTATTTACTCTATTAGAAAAAACTCAATCTATTGAAAAGAAAATAGGTAGACAGAAAGTAGATTTAAAGAATCAGCCTAGGGTTATTGATATTGATATATTAGATTATAATAATCTAATATTAAATAATAAAGAATTAATTCTTCCTCATCCAGGTATTTTTGAGAGATTGTTTGTGCTAAAACCATGGAGCGATATAGCTCCCTTGTATCGATTGCCAGAAGTTATGAAAAATATACATGAATTAATGTCAGATATGAAAATAGATGCTGATATGAAAAAAACATATCATATAGCAGTGGAGGGTACCATAGGAGTTGGAAAAACAAGCCTATCTAAGCTTTTATCTAAAGCCTTAGAATCTAAATTAGTATTAGAAGAATTCGAAAATAATCCATTTTTACCTGATTTTTATAAAGATCCTGAAAGATATGCTTTCCAAACTCAATTATTCTTTCTATTATCAAGATATATACAACAGTCTGAATTCCAACAAATGGATATTTTTAATAAATCTATTATCTCTGATTATATGTTTATGAAAGATAGAATATTTGCATCTTTGAATTTGAATGATAAAGAAATGAGCTTATATGATAATGTTGCTTCTATTCTTGAGAAGAATATAATCTATCCTGATTTGATTATTTTTTTACAATCTGAAACAGATCGTTTGATGTATAATATTAAACAGAGGGGTAGAAAATATGAAGGTGATATGAATTGGAAATATATAGATGCCTTAAATCAAATATATAATGAATTTTTCTTTAGATATGATAAGTCTCCTTTGCTTATAATTAATACGAACGATATTGATTTTGTAAATGATAAGAATGATTTAAAGGAGATTCTTGATATTGTGCAGAAACCAATTAACGGTACAAAGTACTATAATCCTAATAAGAGTTTGAATCTGTGATATGAAAATATTAATTATTATATTTTTTTTTCTTTTTTTAAGAATGTTGTTTAAAAATTTTTTAAGTGAAAAAAAAGGTTCTAAATATTCTGATAGAGAAAAGAATGATGAAATAATTGATGTAGAATATGAAGAGTTAGAATGAAAGCAATCCTTATAAAAGAACATGGTGATGTAAACGTATTAAATTCTATTTTGAAACCAGAACCTGCCTGTCCTCCTAATAGAATCAAAATAAATATTAAGGCCTGTTCTATTAACCATTTAGATATATGGGTTAGAAATGGCATCCCTGGTTTAAAAATCCCTTTACCATTGGTTATGGGTTCAGATGCCTCTGGAATAATCGTAGAAATAGGAAAAGAACTTATTTCTTCAGGCTATTCTTTAGGAGATACTGTCGTTATACAACCAGGCACATTTGATAGTTCTCTTATTAATTCTAAAAATAAAAAAGAAAATTATTTATCTTCATATGGAATTCTTGGTGAAACTGAGGATGGAGTTCAGTCTGAATATGTAATTCTAAAACCTGAAAATATATATCCTAAACCAAAGCATCTTTCTTTTGAAGAAGCTGCAAGTATGCCTCTTGTTTTTATGACATCTTATCAAATGTTAATTGAAAGAGCTGAAATTAAAAAAGATGATATAGTGTTAATTTATGGTGGAACATCTGGAATAGGAATGGCTGCCATTCAGATTGCTAAAGATATTGGGGCAACTGTAATTACAACTGTAGGTAATAATGAAAAAAAGAATTTTGTAAAAAAATTAAATCCCGACTATATATTGAATCATCAAGAAGATGATTTGTATAAAAAAATAAAAAATATTTCTCCTAAAGGCGTAGACATTGTTTTTGAACATATAGGCCTCTCTACATGGGAACAATCAATAAGAGCTTTAGCTATTGGAGGTAAAATAGTTACATGTGGAGCAACTACAGGAAATCAAGTGTCAATTGATTTAAGGTATTTATTTATGAAACAGCAATCAATTTTAGGTTCTACTATGAGCAACTTAAATTCAT
>CAYVTK010000188.1:0-2832 GCA_964454465.1 uncultured bacterium
CTATCCTTATGATCATCACCTATAACCATCTTGCCTGATTTAAATTCTTTAATAGCCTCTTTTATTTTTTTATTATAATCACTCATCATTTATCTCTGTTTTGATAGTAAAATATTTTCAACATACTTAGCAAACATATCTGTTTCTAAGTTTACAAGATCACCTTTTTTTTTAAACTTTAGCGTTGTATTATCCAATGTATGAGGAATAATTGCAACTATAATATGATTATCTATAATATCCGCTATTGTGAGGGATATACCATCAAGTGCAATTGAACCTTTTTTAACGCAATATTTTAAATAATTCTGATCAATTTCAATAGTAAAGTTTGTTTGATTATTAAACGATTCTATATTCACAATATTTGATGTACACTCTACATGGCCTTGAACAATATGGCCATCTATCCTTGAAGATACTTTCATTGACCTTTCTAAATTTACATAGGATTGATTAGTAAGACCCCTTAGACTACTTTTATCAAGAGTCTCTTTAACAATGTCAACTATAAAACATCCATTATCTAAATCTGTAGCCGTTAGGCAAACACCATTAATTGCAATACTATCTCCAACTTTCATCTTATCTGAAAATATAGAGGCAATCTTGACAGTGTAAAAATCATCAAGTTCTTGCACATTTTCAACCTTAGCTAACTCTTCTATGATTCCTGTAAACATAACTCCTTCTTTTTTAAAATTTGCAATGTGTCCTCTTCAAGATGAATTTGATTATTAAGGATCCAATTATCATCTAACACTAATGGATTCTTCAATCTTGCACCTTCTATAACTTTATTTGATGTATATGTATAAATCTCATCAATTAAATCAGCATTAAAAAATGATTCATGAACCTTTTTTCCACCCTCAATTAAAACAGATGTTATCCCTTTTGCACCAAGTTGTTTTAATATATCAAATGGATCTAATATAGAGTCTTTTTCTTTTGTGCTAAGAAACTCACAAAAGGATGTCTTATTGTCTTCAAAACGATTATTTGAACACATAATATATGTTTTTGCATCTTTATCATTAAAAATTTTAAGTGTTAGTGGTAATGTTCTATTTGTATCTAAAATAACTCTTACAGGATTATTACCTAAAACTTTTCTAACTGTTAATTGAGGATCATCAATATTAGCTGTATTTCTACCAACCATAATCGCATCAACAGTAGAACGTAAATTATGTGTATGTTCTTTTGATTTTTTTCCAGTTATCCAAATAGAACTTTTATCATCTTGACCCATAAAACCATCTTTTGTTTGGGCAACTTTTGCTATAACATATGGGGTTTTAGTATTTATCCATTTAAAGAATCCCTTATTAAGCTCTAAACATTTATCATATAAAATCTCTGTTGTGACTTTAATTCCTGCATGTTTTAATTCTTCTATACCTACACCATTAATCTCTGGATTTGGATCCTTAACACCAATATAGACAGCGGCAATACTATTTTCAACAATAGTCTTCGTACATGGAGGTGTTTTTCCATAAATACTGCAAGGTTCTAAATTTACATATAAACTAGCCCCAATAGGTGATTCATTGCAATTTTTAAGTGCATCAACCTCTGCATGATCTCCTCCAAATTCCCTGTGATATCCCTCACCTATCACTCGTCCATCTTTTACAATAACACATCCAACAAGAGGGTTAGGAGATACACTGCCCATACCTTTCTTTGCAAGCTTGATTGCAAGGTCCATATATTCATCATGATTATCAAGATATTGTACTGTTTCCATAAATTAAGACTCAATAATTAAATTAACGGTTGCAACAAGATCTAGTATATTAATGATTGAATCCGAATTTAAATCTGACATCCAAAATTCAAGACTAGATGGGGCTTGAGGGTCTACAATAAAAGATATCATTAAAACTAAATCTAAAATATCGGTAACACCATCTAGATTAATATCTGCTTTAACATTCATTATTTTTAGATCTTCACTAAGATCAAATGCTATTAACAAACAATAAACGGCAGCCTCTTGATGTCCTCCAAATGACTCTGGTAATAATTCAAAATAAACATCCTCTGCTCCATTAGCCATAAATTGATTATAGGCAACAATAGAATTCTCATGTGGAACACTCTCATCTGCTACACCATGGAATATATACATTGTATTCTCTGGTGTCCAGTCATATAAATCATTCTCTTCTAGATGCACTCTAAAGGGATAGGTTTCATCATTTGTAAATTCCTGTACAACACTTGGTAACATCATATGAATAGGAATATCTGGAAGAAAACTATCAATATAGCCCCCAGAATATTCTCCACTAAATAAATCAGGGAATATTGTCGCATATTCTGGAAGAAAGAAATCTGCTATCTCACCAAGTGCATACATCTCAATATAAGAAAGTACAAAGAAAGGCAGGTAAAATGGATCTGGATAAGATTCTTCTGATAACATAAGATCTACCATTGTGCCTGACAGGTCATATGCTCCTGCCATAGGGAAAGATACCGTAATATCAAATTCATCGGATAGATTCTCTTCAATTTCTTTTACAGTAGCCATTGTTGCATATCCACCTTCTGAATAACCTGCTAAGAACAGCTGTTCATTATACTGAATTTCTGATAATTGATCACAAAAATGTTTTGTTGCTCTTAACATATCAATAACAGATGATGCTGTAACATCTTTCAGGTGATATGGATGTAGCATATTAGAAACTCCAAGTCCAAGATAATCAGGCTCAACATAGATATACCCAGATGTTGTCAGCCAAAGAATCAATTCATTAAACCCATTCATTGAAGGAGCACTTTCTCTTCTAATTTGAGTACCATGCTGAAAACTAA
>CAYVTK010000189.1:0-2814 GCA_964454465.1 uncultured bacterium
GAGGAACTCAATTTGTTACAAGAAAAATAACTATCGGATTATCTAAAATCAAATTAGGAAAATCAGATTTTATTGAACTTGGAAACCTTGATTCTAAAAGAGATTGGGGCTATGCAGAAGATTATGTAGAAGCTATGTATTTAATACTACAACAAAAACAACCAGATGATTTTGTAATTGCAACTGGAAAAAATTATTCCGTAAGGGACTTTATTATAGCAACATGTGATGAATTAAACATTAGAATAGAATGGGAAGGAAAAGATGAGAATGAAGTTGTTATAAATAGCGATACTGGCAAGGAGATTATCAAAATTAATCCAAAATTTTACAGACCATCTGAAGTTGATTTTCTACTAGGGGATCCAAATAAGGCAAAAAATGTTTTAAATTGGAAACCAAAAAAATCTTTTAAAGAATTAGTTTCTATAATGACTCTATATGATTACGAAAGACTAAAAAGAAGTAATTAATCTATAAATCAGATAGATTTGGTAGTTTACTATCCTTTTCTGAAATAATAGGATTTGATATTGGCCATTTTATATCTATTTGATTATCGCTCCATATAATTCCTTTTTGATTATTTTGATTATACTCTGTTGTACACTTATACATAACTATAGCAGAGTCTGACAAAACACAATAACCATGTGCATAGCCAGGAGGAATAAATAATTGCAAGCAGTTAGTTCTAGATAGTTTAACTCCAAACCATTGAGAAAATGTAGTAGAATTCTTATTAATATCGATTACAACATCAAATATCTCCCCCTCTATGGCAGAGACTAATTTACCTTGTGGAAATTTTTCCTGATAAAGCAAAACACTTAGTACATTTTTATCTGAATATACAAGAATATCTTGCATGAATCTATAATCAATTCCAAATTTAGAATAAGAAGATTCTTTATAACTTTCTATAAATTTCCCCCTATCATCTGAATACACATCATTATATATCAATTTCACACCAGGTATTTTACAATTTTTAATTTTCATAAGAATATCCATAATCTTTTAATTTTTCAAAATATTTTTTAGAATCAAATTTCACTTCCTCAGTTTTATAGCTATATAATTTATTTTTATTAATAACTTCTGGTAATTTAATATTTTTAGAATCTAAATTACAAAAATTGAATAGTTCTATTAAGGTGGATTCAGAATTCAGTACAATATCTTCATATCTAAGTAAAAAGATATTATCTTTATATTTTTTTATAATCTTATTTATTTCAAAATAATAGATATCATATAAAGCCATAGCATCCTCTATGGTAGATATGTTCAAGCTTCCAAGATTAGAAAAATTAGATAAGTTTAAAAATGGAATTAAAAAATATGGAGTAGTATTATATATATTTTTAGAATCTTTATTTTTTAATTTAACATTTCTATTTATCAAACTTAGAGAAACATCATATGGGTGTCTCTTTACTATTATAACTTTCGATAAGGGGAAAAGTGTAATCCAAAATGGCAATGTAAATATATTACGAGGATCTTTCCATCCCCATTGATAATCCAATTTAAAAAAATTTTTCTTATTAAAAATATTTAGGACCAAAATATCTGAAGTTTGAATGACTATTTAATAAAATTTTGATTTTATCTGTTAACATATCAAAACTATCTTGATCTACAGTATCAATAAATGATTTCGGATTATCCCAAGTAGAACTATTTGTAGACATAATCCATTTATTTATATTTTGAAAAAAAAGAGACTCATTATTGATATCTTTAGATTTACCAAAGAAAACTGAATTATTTTCCATAATTCTTGTTAAAAGAGAGGTCCCTGATCTATGAATACCTGAAATTATAATAGGAGAAATTTCATTCATATTATTAAATATACCAATCTTCTAGATTTAAAGTTGTCATTTTCTCTAATTCAGGTATTTGAAAATTATTCCAATTAATAATATCCTTTGGTAATTCCTTATAAATAAGTTTTCTAGAATAGTCCATATTCTTTAAATTTATTTTCTCTATCTTATCTTTTATTTGATATCTTATAGTAGAATCTTTTATTAGTATCGATAATAAACTTTTGAATTTTGAGTTTTGATATAATATATTTTGAATCCATCTAAATCTAAATGTTTTATTTTTATTAATATGCACACTATTAAAATGATTTTCAGTAAATTCCCTCTTAATTCCTAGAAAATCAAATAAGGCAAAAAATAATTCTTCCTTACTTTTATTATCTAATAAATCATCAAATTTCAAAAACAAGAATGAAGAATCTTTAAAAATTTTTTGATATTTTTTTATTTGGAAAGAATAATTTCCACGATCTAGATAACTAAAATGTTTTAAATTAAATTCTTTCCTATCCTTTAATCTTTCAGACTCATTTAATATTGCATCAATAAAAGAACAAGTTTCGATACCTCTTCTATAAGACATTGAATAATGAGAAAAAGCTCTATCTATAGGCTTTCTTAATATGATAATAATTTTAGGTTTTTTTATTATTTCTTTAATATTTTTTGCAGAATCATCGACATACATATAAGAAGGATCTACTTCTCCAGATATTTGATGATGAGATTTTATAATAAATTGTTTTTCATACCAAGTATATTTTTTTTTATTCTTTAAAAAATCACTAAAATAATGTGTCTCTTTATTTTTTGGTAATGATACTAGCCTAGTATTTTTAAGTACATGATGGAGGGTTGATGTTCCAGATTTTTGTGCTCCAATTATAAAAAAATCAGGTAATAGTCTTTCTGCCATGAATTATGGATTAATCAATTCAATAAATGAGGTTAAGTAGTCTTTATAGCAGCCTTCTGG
>CAYVTK010000190.1:0-2806 GCA_964454465.1 uncultured bacterium
CTCATAACCAACTAGATGCCATCTTCCCTCTATTTCATATTGAGCAAACAGTGATGTTAGAAAAAACGTTAGTAAAGCAATATTCTTCATATATATAAAAGCCTCTGTAAAGAGGCTTTCTAATTTGTTATCGATACACAGAAGAGAATCTATTCAAACCTACAATCCTCTAATCTCAACACAAAGTACTACTATTTACTACTATTACTTCCTTTTGAAGCACCAGTTAATATTGCAAAAAATATAGCTAACTTAAAAGAAGTAAACCATGAAATTTCAGCAGCTACTAAACCTTGTTCTACTGCTCCTGGAAATAAATCAGGAATAGTCCAAGCCCAAAGTAATTTTATTACTAAAAATGCAATAGCAACAATACCAATAAATAAAGCAATTAATCCAGGGATAACTGCTATTTTTTTTGTTTTTTTATCCATCTTTGTTCTCCTTTTAATTATTACCTGCTTTATCCCAAAGCAGAATGCTATTAGTTATTAAATTCAGGATCAAAGTTTTTGATTAACCATATGTCAGATTCATGTGTTTCTTTAACATTTAATATTACAAAGTCTTCTTTTTTGCTTATACCAACAGGCCATGAATTTGTTGTCCTATGTAAAACTTTATCTATTTCCCAATTTTTTCTTGAAACCCTACAAATTTCATATTCATCTTCCTCTTTATCTTTATAACTAGCAATATACAACCACTTATTATCATATGACCATCCAACATGATAATATCTTTCAGGACTATATAAAATATTGTTTTCTTCTAGTTCATGATTATCTGCAGGAATAACAAAAGTACCATGGCATCCTTTTTTACTATCAGTATAATTACCATGGTAGGCTAAATATTTACCATCAGGAGATAACATAAAATCAAAACGCCATCCTTTCTCCACATCTTTAAATATATCCGTTATCGTTCCATTCGATAGATCTAATCGTCCCCAATTTCTATGTTTATGGTACATATAGTAAATACTATTAGGGGTCGCCCAATAAATTGATTGAGAAAGACTTGGATCATTTAAATCATATTCTTTTAAAAATTTGCCATTCATAGAATCTATAATATGTATTTTTTTCATATCTCCTTTTATATAACTATAGGCTATTTTTTTATTATCAGGAGAAAATGATGGTTCACCGCAATATGCATCATTAAAATGAGTTATTTGTTTTGAATTATTATCAGCTAATGTTATCAAATGAATATTTGCTATTTCACCTGTTACACATTTAAACGCAATCATTTTACTATCTGAAGATAAAGTTGGATACCAATTTTTTGATGTTCCTTGAGTTAATTTAGTTTCTAAATGATTTGAATCATCTTTATTAGAAATACCTTTTATATATAAATTGGAATTATGAATACATCTATCATATACTAATAAATTTTTTTCTGTCATAGAGAACATTCGTGATTGAAAATCATTTTTAATTAGATTTGGTAATTTATTTTCATTAATCCCTAATTTTAATAAATGATTATTTCCAGATGGAAATCTAGATTGTACAAAATAAATTGATTTAGCTTTTTTTGAAGTTTGTAAATAATATATACAGTCAGTTTGATTGCTAGTATATAATAATTTAATTTTTGAATTCTTTATATTCATTTCATATATATATGGTTTATCATTATGATTAATAATTGAAAAGTACATTATATCTTTATCAATAGTTGACCAGCATAACCCTTGTAAAAATTGAAATTCTAAATCAATGGTTAATGTTTTTTTAGTAGAAAATGTTGATTTATCGATGATTACAATTTTCTTCCATGTAAGACAAGTAAAAGCAATTTCATTACCATCAGGAGACCATACTGCAAGTGGAGGCTGCGGAGTATTAGTATTTGGAATATTCCTAATTGATCTTCCCAAATGGGAAATAATTGAAAGGCCATTGCCAGAATCATCATCCCATGTATATATTAATAATTCAGAGCTATCAGGAGACCAAGATTCAACATAACTACCTTTAGCACTCTTAAATAAGCACATTCTTTTTCCATCTTTTATATTTTGTATAAAAATATTATTAGAAGATATATATGCCACAAAATTACCATTAGGATCAATAGCTGGATAATGCGCATCACCAATAAAACTTAATTGATAGTTTTCTGGAAATATTTGCTCTCTTGCTTGCATACTATTAGTTTTAGAAAGTGGTGTAGATTCAAAACCTGTTTGAATATCAAAAATTGAATATTTCTTTAAAATATTTTTTAAATCATGACTTCCCTTTTCAATAATATTGTATTGAGGATGTCCTCTTAAAGCATCTTGTACTGAACTTGATATACAAATTCCACCAGGATTAGCAAAGGGGGTAATTCTTGAGGCAACATTAACACCATCTCCAAGTATATCTCCATCTTCTTCAACAACAATATCGCCAATATGTATACCTATTCTAATTAATAATTTGAAATCTTTTGGTTGGCTATGATTATACTCAGATAGAGACTTTTGTATTTCCATACTTGCATCAACAGCATTTTTTGAAGAATTAAATTCACAAAATACCGCATCACCAATTTTTTTAATAATTTTACCTTCATAAGAAGAAACAATATTTGAAGATGTTTTGATAAAGTAATCATTCATGGACAATGTTAAATCTTCATTTAGACTCATCATTCGTGAATATCCTGATATATCAGCAAACATTATTGCTGCTAATCTTCTATCTTCTACTTTAACTTTTGGCATAGTTTTAATTTAAAAATAAAAAAACCTCTATAAAAGAGGCTTTCTTAATTGAATGTCGGAGTGGCAGGATTTAAATCT
>CAYVTK010000191.1:0-2799 GCA_964454465.1 uncultured bacterium
ATATTATTTTCTTGAAGCATTTGCC
Source organism: uncultured bacterium (assembly GCA_964454465.1). Lineage (GTDB taxonomy): Bacteria > Fidelibacterota > Marinisomatia > SCGC-AAA003-L08 > D37C17. Next base: position 26 of record CAYVTK010000191.1, read on the forward strand.
ATGGTACAATATTGCTATGATGCTCCATTTCTGAAATTATAATCTCATCACCATCTTTAAGTATTTTATTAAAGCTATAGGCAACTAAATTGATAGATTCTGTTGTACCTTTTGTAAACACTATTTCATTATCATTTGAATTGATAAAATTTGCAATAATAGTTCTAGAATTTTCAAATTGCTCTGTTGCTTTTTCTGCAATTTTATAAGCACCTCTATGCACATTTGCATTATAGTTACTATAAAATTTTGATATAGAATCAATTACAACTTGAGGTTTTTGTGTAGTTGAGGCATTATCAAAATAAACTAAATCAGGATTATTATGAAATATTGGAAAATCTTTTTTAATATTCATTTTTATATCATTCCTAATTTTAATTTAGCTTCTTCAGTCATCATATCTTGATTCCAAATTGGATCCCATACTAATTCAATTAAGACATCATCAATAAAAGGTAGCCCTTTTACCTTGCTTTCTGCATCTGCAGCAATGGCAGGTCCCATTCCACAGCCGGGAGCTGTTAGGGTCATTTTGACATTGATATAATATTTATCATTATCAAGTTTTTTACAATCAAGATTATAAATTAATCCTAAATCAACAATATTTACAGGAATTTCAGGGTCATAACATGTTTTAAGTTGATCCCATATTAAATTTTCATCAAATTCTGTTATATCTTTATGTATATTTTCTGTACTAACTGTCTGCCCAATCGCATCTCCATCTCTACCATCAAGTTTTACTAAATTTCCATTTACGTATAACGTGAAGTAACCCCCTAGAGATTGTGTGATTTTAACAGGAGTCCCTTTTTTTAATTTAATTTGATCTCCTGAAGGAATTAGGATTCCATCACAATCTTTTGAAATTTTTATAAAATCATTATCACTCATAGCTATGAATTTGTTTTTTAATAGTTTCTAATGCATTTAAGAATCCATTAGTTCTTTGACTTGTTATAGATGAGCCTAACCCAATATCCTCTAATAAAGAATTAATATTTAATTTTTGAATATCCTTAGCTTCACAGCCATCAATAATATATTTAATGATACTTAATAGACCTTTAACGATAAATGTATCAGAATCAACTAAAATACTATACTTATTATTATTTTTAGTTACCTTTACCCAAGCTAATGAAGTACATCCATAAATTCTATTTGTATCATTTTTATCATTGTCATTAAGAGGTATATTTTTTTTACCAAGTTCTATAATTTGAGTATATTTATCCATTGGATCATCAAATAAGCCAAACATATCTTTAATTTCATGAATTTTAGAATCAATTAACATTATTTAGATATTGCTCAATTTTATTATTTAAATCAAGTCTTAGATTATCTATTGAAACCTGCTTAATAATATCATTTAAAAATGAATGCAAAATTAATTTTTTAGCATCATTTTGATTAATTCCTCGAGTTCTCATATAATATATTGCATCATCATCAATTTGACCGGTTGTTGAACCATGTGAACATTTTACATCATCATTATATATTTCTAATTGAGGGTTAGAATGAACAATAGCACTTTTTGATAAAATGATATTTTTATTATTTTGATATGCTTCACAACTAGAGCTATCTTTTTTTATAATTGCTTTAGCAAACAATACGCTTCTTGCACTATCTTTTGATACAATATGATAATTTAAATTACTTAGTGTATGTTTAGCATTATGATGTATCTCTATATAATTATCATTATGATTTTTCTTTTTTGCTATATTAAAACCATTAAAGAAACAACTACTTCCAGGTTTATTGAGATTAATACAGTAATTATTCTTTATAATTTCTCCAGATATATCAATTGCATGATAAGTTAACTGTGCATTTGCATTTAAACTTGCTTTATAATCGTGTACCCCTCTTGAGTTATCTCCTTTATTAGTAATATTTGCAAATTCAAGCTTAGCATTATCCTGCATATAAATTTCAAAAATGTTACTAATATATGAGGGCTCTTTAGATTTTTCTCTGTATATAATTTTAGCATTAGAATTTTTTTCAATATAAATAAAGTTTCCAGTAGCTAAGATTTTATCTGTATCTTTTTGTCCTATAATATTTGTAATTGATATAGTTTCAATTAGATTATCTGGAATATGTAAATAAAAATCAATATTTTTATCTGCAGTATTAAATATTTTTTTAAGATTATTTAAATTTCTTTTTATCGCATCATTCATGTCACATGCTATAATTTTGCTATTCATCAAATTCTCACCCATTTTATAAAATTTTCCATTGTATAACAGAATTTCATTTTTTTCACATTTTAGATTAATTTTTTTATCTATTGCTTTAAAATGAAAATGATGGGAAGCAAACTGCTCTATGTTTGTATATTTCCATTTTTCTGAATTAGAATTATATGCTTGTTTTTGATTCTTCATTTTTTAAGAAAATCATAACCTTTATTTTCTAAATCTATAGCAAGCTGTTCAGTACCTGATTTTACAATCGTTCCATCAAGCATGATATGTACATAGTCTGGAGATAAATATTGTACAATTCTATGATAATGAGTAATTAAAATAAAAGATTTATCTTTTGTTCTAAAGTTATTGATTCCATTAGCAACAATTTTTAATGCATCAATATCTAATCCTGAATCTGTTTCATCTAATATAACAAGATCCGGGTTAAGCATTAGCATTTGAATAATTTCAAAACGTTTTTTTTCTCCTCCTGAAAAACCATCATTGACTCCTCTTTTTGAAAAGTCATTATCTAAATCCATAAGTTTCAGTTTT
>CAYVTK010000192.1:0-2787 GCA_964454465.1 uncultured bacterium
CAAATAAAAAAGAAACAAAAAAATGCAAATTGTTGAATCAAAAAAATAATCCAAATACTAATCCTCCCATTATAAATGCTGGTTCACCATTGGGAAAAAGACTATTGGGTAATACTGTGGGGGCTGAAATAATATTAGATCACAATAAAGAAGAAAAAGATTGGAAAAAAATAACTATAGTAAACATTGAATAAAATTTATTTATTTAAAATTAAATAAAAATACTAAAAAAAATATAGGTGCCCAAAAAATTAATCTACTTTTTTGATTCCTTAAATTCAGTTCCCCCCTATGGGGTTAGAGTTTTACAAAATATAACATCATCCAACTTCAATATTTGTAGAGATCTCTTTTGTCTAGTAGAGTTTTATATAAAAACAAAAAAGGAAAAATAAATGGAAACATACAAATTTGACTGGAAAGATACAGTAACTGGAACTATTGAAATAGAAGCTTCATCAGCAAAAGAAGCAGACGAAAAATTTAGAAATATGCCTTCTGAAGAATTGTATAAACAATCTCAATGGAACTCTAATGGAAAAAATAGATGCATTAGATTTGTGGAGATAGAAGGACCTCTTGATATCTTAACTAATCATGAATGGAACGATAATTATAGAAAACTCTTATAAGGTAAGTATAAAAAAAATAAGCCTCATCAGTCTCGATGACTAATGCAAGAATAGAGGAAATGAAAACACAAAAAGTTTATTTAATAATATAATTAAATAGATAGATATATGGTACCCAAAGATAGAGCTTATCTTTACCACTATATCTAGTCACATACTCTATGAAAGATTCTTTCACTTACTGTATAAGCATCAATATATTCCCATTCAATATTTTTAGGCATAATTTTTTTTCCTAAATCCTGGGCCATATTTTTTTTATGAAAAGAATACCCTACAGATTTAAATCTATACCATTTACAATCAACCAACATCCATACTACGTCAGATAAGTTTCCCCATTCATTTGGTTTAATATAATCATGTAATCGCCACACATGAACATAATCACCATTTTTCATCATTTTATCTGGATGTACATAAATGGAAGTAGTATCATCACTTCCTTTAGTTATAAATTCCCATCCATCAGGAGCCAATTTATCTGTAGCTAATATATTACTGGATAATGATAATAAAAATAGTACTAATAAAATTCTTTTCATAAATTTAAAATAGCATAAATATGTAGATTCACTACCATCCCTTCATATATTATAATTGATTAATTGCCTCACTTTTAACAGCTTCTAACCTTTCTGTACTTATAGGATGGGATGAAAAAAAATCTTCAATAGGAGAATCTTTTTCTTTAATATTTTCATAGAGTTTTTTTAAACTAAGATATGCAACTATTGGGTTGTAACCAGCAAAATATAAATATTTCACACTTAAATTATCTGCTTCTAATTCATTTTCTTTTGAATAATTAGCTACAGCTCCTTTAAAAATATAATTAAGGGATGAGCCAAAAATACCTTTAGGTAAAACTGAAGATAAAATAGTAATTTTAGAAATAAATTTTTGATTCTTTTTAATATGTCCTTTTATGATATGAGCTATTTCGTGTGATAAAACAGCTGCTATAAATTTTTCTTCATATGCAAAGAATTTTAAAATTCCCTCAGTTATATATACCTCATTATTTTCTGTAGCAAATGCATTTATGACATTACTCTTTAGAACATAAAAACTTATGTTAATATGAGAAATATTATTTGCTTTTAATATATTCTTTCCTATAGAGTTAATTTTTTTATTTTCTTCAGTTCCCTCAAACTTTTTTAAAAATTTTTTTTCCTTGGTTCTTTTATACCAACGAGGAGGCTTAATCATAAAGTATACACCTATTACGATTAGTACTATAAATATTAATTCATTTAGACCTAACAATATCTTTATTTGTATCCACTATTAATTTTTACTTATTTCATAAAGTTTTTTGAAGATTATATAGTTAAATATATACAATTACTATCAGAATTAGGTGTACAATTTTTAGGGCAATCGGTTTTAAGTAAATTTATGGTCTATAAGAATTAATTATACCATCTAGTTTTAGTTTTGCATTACTTTCTGATTTTTTGTTATCTCGCATAACTGTTATTTTTTCATCTACGGACTCTAAACAATACTTATCAATAAATCTTTTAAGTTCTTCTTTAGTCCACCCTTTGTCATATAAATAAACAGCATTATCTATCATATCTGATAATTGTTTTAGATCTTTATGATGAATAATTGGAAGTGCATCTTTATTTTTATTAATCATATTTACTCCTTTTGTATAGCGTTAATTTAAAGTAATTCTATCAATCAATTATGAATTTATGCTTTAGCAATTATGAATATTTTATTTAAGTTAATTCATAAAATCTTCATAACTTCTAAAGCCGATATAAATATCTCTAATCTAAAACTATAATGGTTAGTTATAATAATTAACCCACTTAAGGACTTAGGAGCATGTATATAATTGTTTATTTATTCCTTCCCCAAAGCATGCTCTTAGGGCTTTGCCATAAACGAAAGGAATACATCATGTGGTTTGAAGCCATCGCTTATTTCACTATCGCTCTACTACAAATAAATATTTTTTAATTTACAAAGGACTCTATATGAAAAAATCTCTCATCAAACTTCCTTTATTTTTTTCCTTTATTTTAACCCTTATTATTTCCTTTTCGTTACAAGCCAGATCTCTTCAATCTAACATTAATCAACCTTACGGTTTATTTTTTGTTGAAGCCGATAAACTTGAAGAAGAAAAAGAAAT
>CAYVTK010000193.1:0-2784 GCA_964454465.1 uncultured bacterium
CTCAACTAGAAGAAGAAAACAAAGTAAGGATAAAGCAGATAGAAACAGATACAGTACCTCCTACTATAAAAATTACTTCTATAGAGACTAAAGGTAAACAAGCCTTCATAAACGGAATAATCCAAGATAATTTAGAGATAGCTGAGTTAACATTAAATGGGAATGAGGTGGTTATTGATAAATCAGGAAGTTTTTCTTATAGAACGTATGTTCCGTTAGGAGGTATAGAGGTCATTCTAAGTGCCACTGATATTTCAGGATTAGAAGCGTCCGAAAAATTTTTTGTTGATCGTGTTGAAACATCGGAAGTGGGCATAAATTTTGCACAACTAAATCCTCTAGAAAAAACTGGCATTAGAAATAAGGATGCTTTGGCTCTAGTGATAGGTATTGCAGATTACGAGAATGCTCCAGAAGCACTTTATGCAGATAGAGATGCCATAATTTTTAGAGATTATTTATCTGAAATACTTGGAATACCTGACAATAGAATTAAAATTCTTATAAATCAAAAAGCGAGAGAAGTGGAAATACTTTTGAGTATAAGAGAATGGCTATATCGTTCTACTAAAAAAAATAGAAGTGATATCTATATATTCTTTGCAGGACACGGGTTAGCTAGCCAAGATGGAAAACAATTATATCTTCTTCCTTATGATGGGCAACCCAGATTGTTGGATAAATCAGCTATTTTGAGAACAGAATTGTTTAGTTATATTGCCTCTGCTGGTCCCCGTTCTGTTACTCTGTTTTTAGATACTTGTTATTCAGGTGCCACAAGAGGATCAGAAACACTAATTGCAAGTAGACCTATCTCCATAGTACCAGTGGAAACGGATGTTCCTATAGGATTCACAGTATTTAGTGCTGCTGCATCAGATCAAACATCAAATCCTTTATTGGAGGCGAAACAAGGAATGTTTAGCTACTTTCTGATGAAGGGCATGGAAGGAGAAGCGGACATTAATGCTGATAATAAGATTACTAACAGGGAGTTACATTCTTATATACTTGAAAATGTTATACATCAATCATCTGGCTCACAGACCCCGCAACTGCAGGGGGATAAAGATAAAGTATTAGTACAATGGTGAGTGTTGCAAAATTCACTATGTTGTTATCTTTCTTTTTTTTTTCTATTATTGGTCATCAATATAAATTATTTTTTATTACTTTTATTCTTTGTTTATTTTTTAATATTTTTACTTCATTGGCCGATAACAAAAAATATGAGTTATGTGATATATATGCAAGCCCTTTAGACTTTGAGCCTATCGGAATTGGTGCAGCACCTGATGATATAGATACAGAAAAAGCAATACTTGCTTGTGAAAAAGCAATAAAAAAATTTCCAAATGTTTCTCGTTACCAAGCTCAACTTGCCAGAGCATTTTTTAAGGCAGAACGGTATGAGGAGGCCTTGAAATTTTATAATAAATCAGCTTTAAAAGGAAACATGTTAGCTCAAAATAATTTAGGAGTAATGTACTTATTTGGATTAGGTGTTGCCAAAGATTTTAAACAAGCATTCAAATGGATAATCCTAGCAGCAAATCAAGGGTATGTAGGTGCTCAATATACCTTGGGAGTTATGTATAGCAAGGGGGATGGGGTAACTATGGATCATAATAAGTCAAATGATTTTTTTTTATTAGCAGCAAAACAAGACCACGCATTGGCACAAGAAGCATTAGCATATAATTATACTATTGGTCAGGGAATTGAAAAAAATTTCAATGAAGCTGAAAAATGGTGGCTTAAAGCTGCTAAGAATGGCAATAATGCGGGTTATGTTGGTTTAGGTGCTTTACATGAATTCCAGCAAAATTATGATGCTGCACTGAACTGGTATATTTTATCTAAAGAAGCCGGGCACTCAGAAGGACAGAATAATATTTCTCGAACAATCAGTTCAGCCGCCTTAAACCCTAAAAGCAATCCAAGTGAAAAACTTAAAATACTTATTAAGAAGTATGGTAAAGCAGTGGACTTTGTAAATATGGGTGTAAAGTATAATAGGGGTGACTTTATAGATAAAGATTATAAAGAATCATTCTTGTGGTTTTATTTGGCGGCAGAACAAGGAGAAAGTTATGCTCAGAGTGCAGTAGGGATAGCATATTTACTAGGAAGGGGTGTATCTAAAAATTATAATAAAGCTATAAAATGGTTTCGCCTATCACAAGAACAAGGTAATGCAGAGGCACAATTTAATTTGGGTTACATGTATCAGCATGGGCTAGGAGTAAATGAAAATCCTGAAGAGGCAGTAAAACTATATATTTTAGCTGCAAAACAGGACCATGATAGAGCACAAAATAGCTTGGGATACTTGTATTATGTTGGAAAAGGAGTAGATAAAAATTATTCTAATACTGCTAAATGGTGGCGTTTATCTGCTGATAAAGGAAATAAGGACGCTTTGCTTGGTCTTGGCATTTTGTATGAAACAGGAAATGGAGTAGATCAAAACTATCAAGAGTCTTTGAAATGGTATCGCTTAGCAAATAAAGCAGGTCATAAAGGTGCAAAAAAAAATATTCATAGGATTCAAGTAAAATTATCTCAAGTTGCTCCAGACATTAATTATGAGGATGTAGTTTATAAAGATGAAACTCCACCTTTTATTAAAGAAATACCAGAATTTTTAGAAATTGACTCTAGTAATTTCATGTTTAAAGGCAAAGTCATAGACGAAAGTCCAATTGCGGTCATTACAATAGAGGGCGCCGGCATAGAATTTACTGAGGATGGTTCATTTGCAACCTCTATTTATGTTCCACC
>CAYVTK010000194.1:0-2780 GCA_964454465.1 uncultured bacterium
GAATACCCTGGTTATTATGGTTATGAAGTTCAGGAAGAAATGATGCTCCTAGAGAAGATTGCCTTCAATCTTAAATATGAATTTGAGATTGAAAACGGTGCAAAAATCACTTTAGATGCTTCTACTTTTTTCTCTGATATAGATAAAACTTTAGGCTTACAATAAAATATTAATGGAACTTTTAAAAAACCAAATATTCTTATAAAAAAAGTTGCTTTTCTGGCTTGTGATAAAAGTCTCAAAATTTAATTCCTTTTATTGTTATAATTAGTTACAAATAATATAATCAAATTATTGCTATATTTAGTAGGTTTAATATACCTGATTGTTTTGATAAACAATCAGATTAAATATAACATAAAATTTGGTAAAACATGGGAAGAGGAATTATGAAAAGAATTATTGTACTTTTTTTAATATCAGGATTTATCTTCTGTGCTCCAGTTTCACAAACTGAGGCAGAAAATATTGCAGAAAATTTTTATAATTATAAAAATGATCCTAGAGAGAATACATTTACTATTGAATCAATTCAAATCTATTCTATAGATAATGATAATGTTTTTTATGTTATAGAACTTGAACCAAATGGTTTTATATTGATTAGCTATGATAATTTAATCCGTCCCATCTTAGGATATAGTTTTGAAAATAACTTTAGATTCGAAAATATTCCTACCAACATTGACTATATCTTCGATTTATACAATAGACAGATTTCAGACCAAAAAGAACGAGGCGATATTAACGAAGAAATTATTTCAGAATGGGAAAAATTTTCAAGGACAGTTGAATACGAGCCTCAAACAAGAAATGTAAATCCTTTAATAACTGCACGATTTGATCAAGGATCTCCATGGAATGATATGTGCCCAGAAGATTCTGAAGGTGATGGAGGAAATGTACTAGTTGGATGTGTTGCTGTATCTATGGCACAGATCATGCATTATTGGTCTTATCCAGAAATTGGATATGGAAGTCATGGATATACTCACTGGAATTATGGTTACCAGTATGCAAATTTTGGGAATTCTTATTATGATTATTCTCAAATGGAAAATAATTACGCAACAACTGAATCTCAGGAGTTACTTTACCATTGTGGTGTAGCAGTCAATATGGGATATGGAACAGATGGTTCAGGAGCCAATGTATTTGGAAATGGTAATACAACTGAAAGAGCAATGAAAGATTATTTCTTATTTAAAACTAGCCTAGATGCAGTTGAACCATGGCAATATGGAACTACTGCATATAGAGAACTTTTACAAAATGAGCTCAATAATAACAGACCTATAATATATGTTGGATATAGTAATGATGGTGGTCATGCATGGAATATTGATGGGTACGATGAAGATTATTTTCATAATAATTGGGGTTGGGGTGGATATCAAAATGGATACTTTTTATTAAGCTCACTTAATGGATTTGATTCTGGTCAAGGTGCATTAATTCAAATAGAACCTGAAAGCCTTAATAACCCAAATGTGATACTTCAATCGTATGAATATGAAGAATTTGTTGGAGATGGAGATTTAGTTGTAAACCCAGGTGAAACAATTAATCTTTATGTTTCTGTTGAGAATTTAATTCCATGGGATAATGCTACAAGTGTTGATATGATTTTATCAACAGATGATAGTGATTTAGTATTAATTAATGATTATGTAAATTTCAATAATTTATCAGCTGGAAACTCCTATACGAATAATAATTCCCCTTTTACAATTGCATTTTCAGAAGATATATCGTTTGATACACATCAACTGCAGTTAGATATCCTATCATTTGGTCCTAATGGAGAGTATAATGGCAATGAATATTATATCGATATTAGCGTATCTCTTGATCAGACAGGTTTCCCATATCAAGTAACACTATTAGATGAAAACAATCAAGAGTATAATGCTGTAACTACTATACAATCTTCTCCTTTATTATATGATATTAATAATGATGGAGAACCTGAAATATTTTTTGGTGATGACACAGGATATTTCCATGGTCTAGATAATGAAGGAAATATTTTAAATGGTTTTCCTGTACTATTAGAAGGAAATAATGCAGATATATGGGGTTCTCCTGTTGCTGATGACATTGATAATGATGGAGTAGTTGAATTTGTTATTAGTTCTAAAAATAAACACTGTTATATCATAAATCAATACGGGAATATAGAATTAGATTTTGAGGCTTCTCATTATTTAATGGCGACACCATCTTTAGCAAACCTCGATAATGATGATGACCTTGAAATTATCGTATACGGATATGCATCATCTGGAGATATATATGCAATTAACCATAATGGAACAAATGTTCCTAACTTTCCAGTAGAAATAAATGAAAAAATATTAAAAGGTGGTGCAATATATGATTTAGATAATAATGGAAAAGATGATATTGTAGTTGCTACAGAGAATGATGATTTAGTAGCTATTATTTATGATGATGGTAGTATTTACAACTTATTTACAGGAACTAATAAATTTAAATGTGCTCCTACAATTATAAATAATAATGGAGATATTATTATAACAGTTGGAGATGACAATGGCCATTATTATGGAATTCGTTTAGATGGAAGTCTTGCATTTGACATAATAACAGGGAATAGTATTTATTCAGCTTCTGGTTTTGTTGAATTCAATAATCAATTAGCTATATTTTTTGGTTCTGAAGATGGGTATCTATATGGCATTGATATCAATGGAAATCATCTTGATGGATGGCCACAAAATATTTCAGGTGATTCAAATGAAAATAAAATAAACTCA
>CAYVTK010000195.1:0-2777 GCA_964454465.1 uncultured bacterium
AATCGCAATTAATAATAATATTGGAAAAAATATAATTATAAATAACAATGCTTTAAAATATAGCCATATACTATAAAGTATTTTCATATTCTTAAGTAATTAATTGAAATAATTTATGAGTTGCGCTTGGAAAAGCAAATTGATTTTTTTCATTATTTGTAATCCATTTAATTTTCTCAGATGCTAATGCCTTAGGTATTCCAGATTTATATTTACATTCATATAAACTAATACTCACTTTAAAATGTGAATATTGATGCTTAACTACTCCTATTCTATTATAAATGTCTACTGTAATATTTAATTCTTCTTTAATTTCTCGTGCTAAGCATTGCTTAGGAGATTCCCCTTGTTTAATTTTTCCTCCTGGCAATTCCCATAAACCGCCCAAAAATTTATTTTTAAATCGTTTGCTAATTAAAAAAAAATTTTTCTTTTTAATCAAACCAACAGCAACATCATATTCAGGTATTCGTTTGCGAGATATTTTTATAGGATATAAATGCATAGTATTATTTTGATAGCTTAAACATTTTGTATTTAATGGACATACAGAACAAGTAGGATTTTGTGGTCTGCATATTTCTCTACCTAAATCCATTAACCCTTGCACAGAATCTCTTGGCTTTTCATTAGAGATATATTGTGCTGTATAATTCTTAACTATTTTTAATTGGTTTTTTGTTGCGGTCAATTCATGTAAACGACTAATTACACGATGAATATTCCCATCTACTGGTACGGCCTTAATATTAAATCCAATTGTTAAAATTGCTGATGCTGTATAATCTCCTACTCCTTTTAATGTTAATAGACTTTTATAATTCCGAGGAATTTTTCCATTATAATTTTGATTGATAGATTTTACTGCTTCAAAAATATTTTTAGCTCTATTATAATATCCCAAGCCTTGCCATAACAACAACAGCTCATCAATAGTACTTCTAGATAAATCCTTAATTGTTGGAAATTTTTTCATCCATTTATTATAATATGGTATTACAATATTAACCTGAGACTGTTGTAACATAATTTCTGAAATCCATACTTTATATCCATTATAATTTTTCCTCCAGGGAAATGTATATGCTTGCATATGATACCAATCTAATAATTGTTTTTTTTGCCTAGACATGTTGTGTTTTATCTTGCAATATACTCCAATTAAGAGCTAATAAGCTATCTGTAATAGACTGAATATCATCGGATTTTGTAGTTAAATATAAATTTTTATTAGTATAATCATTTAAATCAGATAAAATTGCTGTAAATAAATTCAAACCATGATTAGTGAGAAATATTTTGGAAAATCTATTATCATGTTTAACGGGCCTTTTAATAATAATATTTTGAGATTCTAATTTATCAAGATTCCGAGACAATGTACTAATTTTTACAGATAAAGAATCAGCTAGATTGGTTTGGGTTATCCCATCTAAAGGAATAGAATAAATACATAATACTTGCTGTAGAGATAATTTGTTTTTACTGGCAACCAACTTTATAGCATATAAAGTATTAATATGTAAAGTAATTAATAATTCAGAAATATTCATTTTAATCATTCTATATATTTGTATTATACAAATATATAGATTAAATTCAAAGAAATACCTTTATAAACTACATTTATATATCTGCAAGTTGCTGTTTTCAGTTAACGGAGAGCGATCATAATCACCCCAAACTGCATGAACAATAAAACCAGAATCTATTAGCAGCCTGTTCATCGTATCTGGATAATATGCTTTCATTTTAAATTTAAATGTTCGATAAATAGAATCTTTATCTGTCATATAATCCCAATGAACAGATATAATTTCACTGTTTTCACTATACTCTAAAGCCTCTTCTATTACAACCTCTTGATTAATATTTGAATCAAAAAAATCCATAATTTTTTCTTTTTGACTACCAGACCTATATAGAAATGATGGGTGGGGTATAAAAAGATCAATGTAAAAATATGAACTATCATGCATATGGCGTTTCACCATATTAAAAAATAACGATACATCCTTAGAATTTAACAAGTGAGAAAACGAATTAAATCCAATAAATAAATAATCAAACGTTTTATTTAAATTGACATGTCGCATATCAGCATGAATTATAGAAGAAATATTATGCTGGCTACAAGCATATTCTATATATTCTTTTGAAATTTCTACACCAGAATATATAAAACCATCTCTAATTAAGGGGACCGCAAGTCGTCCTGTCCCTGCAGCAAATTCTAAAATTGTTTTTTTTGACGATTGAAAAAGTGTTTTCCAAAATTCGATATCATCTTTTTTCCACCAAAATTGATCGTCATATAACTGAGGGGGAATAGAATAATATCGTGGTATTAATTTAATACCAATAATTCTTTTGTTGATTTATTAAGAGGAATACATTGATCCTTTTGAATCCAACAATCATCCTCAATACGCACTCCTCCCCAATTTTCTAAATATATTCCAGGCTCAATCGTAATAACATAATTTTCTAATAATGGTTTATCATTAAAAGCACTAATACGAGGATATGTGTGCACTTCTAAACCAAGACCATGTCCCGTAGAATGAATAAATTTATCACCATATCCTGCTGCTTTAATAACATTTCTACATATAGCATCTAGCTCTGCACCTGTAATGCCTGCTTTTGCTGCTTTAATTCCCGCTAATTGTGAAGCCAAAACTATATCATAAATTTCTTTATGTTTGTCAGTTGCCTCTCCAATTACCACTGTACGCGTCATATCTGCATGATACCCATTATATAATGCACCA
>CAYVTK010000196.1:0-2776 GCA_964454465.1 uncultured bacterium
TTTTATAAATCAGGCTTTAGAGATGGAAAAGTTTGGACATGTAGTGAAGGTGTTGATGAACTTGATGAATTTGTTGATGTAACATCTCAAGAAATGGGGGTATACTTCCAAACAATAACAAACCCCAGAGGTAATAAAAAATGGGAAGTCATAACAGCTCTTAGAATTGATAAGCATGATAAATTAGAAGAAAAACCTGGTGTTCAGCCAAAATTTGGGCTTATCTATAAACCTAATGACTTTCATGAATATACTTTTTCTTATGGTAAAGCTCTTAATACGCCTAGCGCAATTACCCTTTATACTGATTTGTTTATTAATAGAGTTGGTCCATTTTCATATTATTCAAGAGGTAATAAAGATGGGACTCCATATGTAAGAGTTGGGGGTGATCTTGCAGTTAGCAAGCCTCAGGTAACAATTGATGGAATACATTACCCTATCGCGAGTGCATTTGAAGGATATTGGGAAGGTAATACAGAAATTGCTCCATATGTTGATAGAGTACAAGGAGCACCTTATTTCTTAGCATTTGATTCAGGGCTAATTAATGTTACAGATTATATTCCACTTGATACAGCAATTTATACTATTTATGTTCCAGAATTAAATGATACGGGGAGAGTATATACACCTGAAGAAGCAATAAATGTCCCAGATGTAGAACCTATAAAAACTGAAAAAATTCAAACTCTGGAACTTGGTTTTCAAGGTTTTCTTACAGAAAAAATATTTGGATCATTAAACTATTATCAAAGTCAGTATGAAGATTTTTTTAGTGGCCCAACTATTATTACCCCATTTATTGTAGAGAGAGATCTAAATAATTCTACCACTAGCGCAGAATTTGCAATTAATCATGTCGTAGGAATGTTGCCTGCAAATTCTTTAGATAGCACATTGTCTAATCCCCCATTTGGAACACAATGGAATGGGTTAGATGATGATGATGATTGGAGTGTCAATACTCATTTCCCATATTATGTTAATAATGCATCTCAAGGTGCAGATTATTGTTCACCTTATAGCTCTTGTTTTCAAATTGACTACGGTGCACCCATCTTTAATGTGGATAATAATTCAGATGGTTCTAATGATGCTTTTGATTGGAGTAAAAATGGAGGCTTTGGATGGGAAAATCAAGAGCCAGGTACTCCTCAGTGGGGATATATAGATTATATTACATGTGGAGGAGAAGATACTAATTTTGATGGCGCTGCAGATTATCCATGGCATGGTGGTGATGTTGACTGTGATGGCCACATTAACTATACAACAGGATTAAATGCTGCATATGGAGATACTATTGGAATTACAATTTATCACCCAGAAAATGTAATTCAGAATGACTTAGCGCAAGAGGATGGAAGTGTAACATTTGGAGAATCATATAGAGGAAAAGCAGAAGTTTATTGGGATGCTGTTGGAATTGATGAATACCATCCTGTCTCTCGTCTTTCTGAGGCTGAAAAAATTACATCTACAATCATAGGAACAAATGGAGAGCCTCTTGAAGGACCCGGCACTGCATATACTCCCCTGCATGCAATACTTGCTCCCCTAAACTATGGATCAACAAAAATGTCAGGGATAGATGTTGGAATGACATATTTTCTACCTGAATATAATATTACATTTGATACAAATTTTTCATTTTACAATAGTACATCATACTATAATAAACTTACAAAAAAGGATGATCCTATCAATGCTCCTAAATTTAAAATGAATGCAAGCTTTATGTGGAAAACACCTAAATTTGGAACCATTGGAATCAAATATAAGCATGTTGATCAATATTTATGGAAAGATGGAATATGGAGTGGAATTATTGGACCTTATGATTTGATTGATTTACTATATAATTATGAAATCAATGAATATTTAGGTCTAAATATCACAATACAGAATCTGTTTAATGATATACATAAGGAAATGGTAGGAGGACCATTTATGACTAGACAGATAACAATGCGATTATCTGCAAGTATCTAAATCTTAATTAGGCAAAGTATCTTTATTAATTAAACTATTAAAATCTGGTACTTCTTGTTTGCTCTTAATAACTTTTATTTCTCCAAATTTCTTCTCATACTTATCTATATTATCTTGTAAAGCCTTTAAAAATGTTTTAGCATGCATAGGAGAAATAACAAGTCTAGATTTTACTTTTGATTTGTTTAATCCAGGTAAGATTCTTATAAAATCAAGTACAAATTCAGCAGCAGAATGTGTTACAATAGCAAAATTAACATATTCTCCTTGCCCTACAGATTCATCAATCTCAATTTTAAGTTGTTTTTTCTTTATTTTATCTTCCATAATTATTAGTCTTAATTATTTTTTTTTTTGTCTTTCGAATTAAATTCTTCCCAATCTTCATCAACACCATCCCAAGCTCTAAACTCTTCTTCATCTGTAGTAACTTCTTTTAAATCTGCAGATTCATCATAATTTTTTAATCTTTCTGTTTTATCTTCATAATCAGAAGGGTTAGTATAATCATCTAATTCTTTTTGTTCTACAGTCTCGCGTTCAACTTCATGACCATAAATTTTTTGATCAAAAAAGTCTAAATCAGCAACTAAACCATTCATCATTAAATATTCTAAAAAAGCTAAATACTTTTTCTGCTTTATATTAACTTTACAATGAGGGCATTTCAAATTACCTTCTTTAATATTTTTTTCTTCTAGCTCTCCTGAGCAGTTAGGACATATTAAACCTTCAAAAGCCATTATTTTCTCCTTAAAATGCAAAAAAATATACTTTTATA
>CAYVTK010000197.1:0-2771 GCA_964454465.1 uncultured bacterium
GGAGTAACAAATGAATATCATGAACCTCCAACATTCATGAGTGTTGAAAGACCAGAGTATAATAAATACATTATTCCAACAACATGGTTTGATAATGGTTTTGCATTCTATGGCAACATGGGTGACCTCAACTGGAATTTCACTATGACTGGAGATTTAGATGGTGATGAAGTTGGTGCAGGAATTAGAAGCGCAAGAATGAAAGGCTACAAATCAACAACTGCAGACTGGACTAAAACATTCCAAGTATCATGGGCTGGCATGGAAGGTCTTAAAGTTGGAGGTTCTGTAACTATGAATGATGCACCTAAAGATGATAGAACTTCTGTTGGTGTTAATTTAACCGAAATTAATGCAACCTATTCTAAAAACAATATGTACAGCAGACTTGAATATGGAATAATTTCATATGATGACAATGTTGTTGATGGAGTTGAAGTAAAATCATCTTCTGGCTACTACCTTGATTTAGGATACAATATTGCTGACTTAGTTAAATGTAATGGTGACCTTTATGTGTGGACTAGAACTAGCGCATATAATAAAGATGATATGGGTGATGATACAGAAATATCATTATTTGGCGTAACATTTAAACCTGCAAATAATATCTCAATTAAATTTGAAACAGGAAGTAAAGATGATGATGATATTATGAGAATGGGTCTTGGATATATGTTTTAAAATATATTGCTTAAAGATTGCAATAAATCTAAAAAAGAGCTTGAGAATTTTATTTTACCAACAATAAAAATAGAAGTATTTTCCTTACTTTCTTTTTCTTCTTAGGCTCTTTTTTTAGCCTTAAGACAAAAACCTATAAAAATAACCTTTCTAAATAGAATGATTCTTATTCTTGAACCTATAAATAAATAGCAGAATAATACAGATAACATTTCCAAACCATATAAAGGGATTCGACCATGGAATTCCATCAAATTTATAATTTGATATTGGCCAGAGTATCGGCGTTGGAAAATACGCAGTACTGTGAGTAAAAAAATCTAGAACAATATGAAACGGCCATGCAAGCATAGGAAAACAAAAATCTTTATTAATTCTATATACAATTAAAATGAAGATAAGAGATATAACAAGACTATGTGAAAAATCATATAAACCAAATACCCAACCAGGAATATCCTCAATTGCAGGCTTCCCCATTTTTATGTTATTTGGATTAATTAAAAGATTAAATAAAAAGTAAACACCAAATGATAATAAATCAGGGACAGTTCCAAACAATAATGCATACCAACGATATTTTCTATATCCAAATAAACCTTTTCCCCACAAAGCATGACTTAGAGTATCCATGCCTATAAATAAGTAAAGAGCTTTATGGCAGACCCCCTATTAAAATATTTAACCATTTAAAATAGTCTCGACCAAAATGATAACATCTAAAACATTTAGTATCCCATCTGAATTAATATCTGAAGCAATTAAATCCTGGTAATCATAAGAATCCATAGTAAGGATAAAAGAAATAAGAATTATAATATCTTGAACATTAACAATAGTATCAAAATTTAAATCACCAATATCAGTGCATAAAGAGGTATCTTGATACCAAAAATCAGTAGTATCTATACATTCAGGGTATGGAGGACATAATGAATTACCAGTAAGATCAAATGCTAAATAGTCTGAATGATTTGTGCCTAGTTCACAAATACTTTCTGGTATAAATCCACTTAGATAATTATACTCCAATCTAAGTATTTCTATTTCGGTAAGTTCTATTATTTCTTCTGGTATTGGTCCTGATAATTGACAGTATATATAGGCTCCACACATAAGGGTTGTTAAACGTCCATTTTCCCATGATTGAATTCCAAGTTCTAATGGTTCTACTATTCCATTGGCATTACCTGTCCATTCATAAGAAAGACTATCAACTGTAACCCAAAACCAAGAATCTAAAGCATCCATATAGGGATTAGGGGAGCCGCAATAGTTATCCCAATCTTGACAGCCCAAATCAATACCACTTTGATAACTATTATCAATCATTTTTTGAATGACACTAAGATCTCCTTCATGAAAACACAAACCATTAATATCAGTGTACCCTGTTTCGCAGCTATTAAGCCCATCTAGATAGTCTAAATCTTCACTAGCATATTCCAATAAATTTGTTCTAGTACAAATATCAGTCCATATATGATTCATTTGGGAATAATATCCATAAATTAAGTATTCTTCATTTAGTTGAAAGTAATATCCACAATCATCTAAACCCGTAAGTATAATTACTTGATTATCAATAGCACCTTTCCAGACATTATATACATCAATAGATATTTCCATAAAGCCATTGTTCCAATCTTCAATAATATCTGTTACCTGTCCAGAAAAAACAACATTCGACATCTCATATGCTCCCTCAGGAGAGGGCATCTCTTCGCAACTACAAGGATATACTAAACCTGTTAATAATATCAATGCCAAAATCTTCATATAAGAATTTAATAATAAAATATTATTCTCCTAATATTATATTCACAAGCTGCACAATATCTAAAATATCTACTATTTGGTCTGAATTTAAATCTGCAAAGGTATTATATCCATTGTTTAATACTAAATTAATAAGCAAGACTATATCTTGTATATTTATAAAATTATCACCATTAATATCACCTGAATTGAAACCTAAGGTCTCAAAAATATGCCACCCCATAATTGGATGCGATACTATATTCTCTATTGAATTTGTTACAGTAATAAAATACTCTATCTCTGAATTTGAATTTAAGGCAGGAAAT
>CAYVTK010000198.1:0-2754 GCA_964454465.1 uncultured bacterium
AATATATTGCATTGGTGCTGGGTCTGAAGCATTCGCTGCTACTACTGTTGTATAGTCCATCGCACCTGCTTTTTCTAATTCTGTTACTACCCTTGCAACCGTTGATGCTTTTTGTCCAACTGCTACATAGATACAATATACTGGATTGCCTGATTCAAAATTTTCTTTTTGATTGATAATTGTATCAATTGCAATTGCAGTTTTTCCAGTTTGCCTATCACCAATAATTAGCTCTCTTTGTCCTCTGCCAATTGGAATCATGCTATCGATACTTTTTAATCCTGTTTGTAAAGGTTCTACTACTGGTTGTCGTTGCATTACACCCTCAGCTTTTCTTTCTACAGGATATGTTTTATCAGTAGAAATAGCACCCTTTCCATCAAGTGGCTGACCTAAAGGATTAACAACTCTACCTAGCAACCCTTCTCCAATTGGGACCTCAACAATTTTTCCAGTCCTCTTTGCAATATCTCCCTCTTTTACTAAACTGCTATCACCAAATAACACAATTCCTACAGAATCTTCTTCAAGATTTAATGCCATACCAAATATATTATTTGGTAATTCAACTAATTCAGAACTCATGACATTTTCTAGACCACTAACCTGGGCAACTCCATCACCAATATATGTTATTTCTCCAACTTCAGAAATATCTATATCTGCATTATGAGTTTGTAGTTGTTGTTTTAATATTGATACTATTTCATCTGTTTTAAAATCCATTCTGACTCCTATTACACATTATATAAAGTTTTCTTTAAGCTATTTAATTGAAAAGAAATTGAATTATCAAAAATTTTATTTCCCTTCCTTAATTTAATTCCACCTATTATTGATTGATCAATTTTTGTTTTCACAGTACAGTTTAACTTATTTGATAAATCAGTTATTACATTGTCATCTAATTGATTTGCCGTTATTATTTCTACCTCATTGGCATTTCGTACTTTGTTTGCGAGTTTAGTAAATTTATCAATGATTTGAATAAGATATTTCGAATATTTTTGTTCAATTATAATACACAAAAACTCTACAACCACATCATCAAATGCAGTAAATACACTTTTTAAAATATTTTGCTTAGTTTTATTATTTATTCTTTTTGATTCAAATAATAAGCGAAAATTAGGCTCTGTTTTATATAAGTGTTTTATTTTGCCCAAATCTGATGTTGTCTGAGTTAATAAATCATACTTATTAGATATATTAAAGAGTGTATTTGAATATGTCGATATTTTATTCATTCATCAATTTTTTTCTTGAAAAGAACTGACGGTATCATCAATTATTTTTTTATTATCTTCGCTATTAAGATTACGTTTAATGATTTTTTCTGATGCTTCAATAGCAATTTCTGCAACCATATTTTTTATATCATTAAGAGCTTTTTGTTTTTCAGCATTAATCTTCTCAGATGCATTTTGTACTAATTCATCATATTTAGTACGTCCATCTTCCTCAAATTTATACTTTAGTTTATCTCCAGCCTCTTTAGCTTGCGCAACAATATGCTTTGCTTCTTCTCTTGCTTTAGCTAATATGGTTTCATTCTCTTGGGCGCTATTTTCTTGTTCTTGAATCATCTTTTCTGCTTTATTAAGAGAGTCTTGAATTTGCTTTTCTCTTGCATCTAGCACATCCATTAATGGACCCCATGCCTTCCAACGCAGGATAACAAAGACAATTAAAAAAGTAATGATAGCCCAGAAAAATAATCCTGTATCTGGGTATAGCCAATCTTCAATCCAGGAGCCTCCAGATCCTCCACTAAACAATAAACTTATTGATAGTGATAATACTATAAGTTGTTTATGCATATTCAATTACCAATTAGAATGATGCCAATAAGCACACAACAAGCGCTATAATCGCAACACCCTCTAATAAGAAAAGGGGTAAATTCACAGCACTTCTAATATCATTTGCAGCTTCAGGTTGTCTAGATGTTGCGTTGGCAGCAGCAGAGGCAAACATACCAATTCCAATTCCTGCACCTATAACAACCAAGCCTGCACCAAATGGAGCTGCTAATTTTCCAACAGCCAGAGCTGTTTCAGCTGCACATAATCCTGCAAAAGGAATTAATGCGATGATGATATTTTGTATTTTTTTCATTTTATCTCCTTGTTTCTATTTTTTAATGTTCTGCATGAATTGCCATTCCAATAAATACTGAGGATAGCAATGTAAATACATAAGCTTGTACTAATGATACAATGATTTCTAAGAAAAATATTCCAACATTTAACCCCACTGCAATAATAGCAAATCCCCATGATGGTTGTGGTAATAATCCCTCACTAGGAATAGCTGGCGACCCAATTAAATAAGGTAATCCAAAAATTGCTAACATTCCAATATGCCCAGCAGTCATATTTGCTCCCAATCTTAATGTTAAGGCCATTGGTTTAACAAACATTCCAATGATTTCAATTGGGATTAAAATAATTAAAACAGGTGTAGGCACACCATGAGGAATCATATTTTTCCAGTGCCCGACAAACCCATGCTTTAAAGTTCCTGCTACAATGATTGCAAAAAATGTAATTGTTGCTAGTCCTAATGTTACTCCAAAATTACCAGTTGCGGTAGCTCCTCCCCCCCCACCAACTTTCTCAAAAAATGGGATTAGTCCAATAAAATTACACATTAGAATAAAAATAAAAAATGTTGCTGCAAGAGGGGTCCATCGGCTTGCATCCTTTTTCCCTATATTAGGCAAAATAATATCTTGCTTTATAAATTCTAATA
>CAYVTK010000199.1:0-2743 GCA_964454465.1 uncultured bacterium
TTATATGATTTATTTGCAATTAGAGTTATCGTTAATAAAGTTGAAGAGTGCTATGCTGTTCTAGGTATAGTACATCAACTATATACTCCTATGCAAGAACGTTTTAAGGATTATATAGCAACTCCTAAAAGTAATGGGTATCAATCCATCCATACAACCGTATTTGGGCAAAAAGAAAAAATTATAGAAGTACAGATTAGAACTAAAGAGATGGATAAACTAGCGGAAGTGGGTGTCGCAGCTCATTGGGTTTATAAAGAGTCAGGTACTCCAAGTAAAAATATTGATTCTAAAATGAGTACGTACATTAAATGGCTTAGAGATTTAGTAGATATTATAAAATCTGAAGATAGAGATCCAAATGAACTTTTAGAATTATTGAAGTTTGATTTATTTGAAGATGAAATTTTTATATTTACTCCTCAGGGTGATGTGCATCAGTTAAAACATGGATCAACTCCAATTGATTTTGCATTTTCTATACATAGTCAAGTAGGCCTTAAATGTTCAGGAGCAAAAATTAATGATAAAATAGTTCCTTTAAATACAGAATTGAAAAATGGAGATACTGTTAAAATTTTAACATCTCAAAATCAGATGCCTAATCAAGCTTGGTTGAAAATAGCAAAAACAACTAAAGCCATTACACATATTAAAAGAGCTCTTAAAAAAGAAGAAGAAATCAAAAGTATTGAGCTTGGAAAAGAAATTATTGAAAAATCATTAAGGAAAATTAAAAAAATAAAGTTGTTAAAAGAGATAATTAAAAATCCAAGTAAGATGGGGTATAATAATTCAGACTTAATTTTTTCAAATATTGCAAAAGGGAAATACACATTTAAAGAAATTCTTGAAAAATATGATATTTATTTAGAGGAATCCCAGTTAGAAGAAAATCATGATACAGATACATTAACACAAAGATTTTTAAGAAGGGCAAGAGGTGTTGCAAAAGGCGTTACTGTTGGGGGCATAGAGAATACAATGATTTCTTATCCTAAATGTTGTAGTCCAATTCCAGGAGATGACATTATTGGATATGTTACACGAGGTAGAGGTGTAACGATTCATAGATCAAATTGTAAAAATCTTCCAATAAAGAAAAATAGAGATCGTATCATTACAGTTGAATGGGATTTTAATAGTCAAAATCCATTCTTAGTACGTTTAAAAATAACATTTGAAGATAGAAAAAATCTTCTTAATGATTTAACTGATTCTACATCATCATTGAATATTAATATAAAGAGTGTAGATATTAGTGCTACTGATGGCTTGGCTACATGTTTAATGATTATTGAAGTGAAAAATGTATCTGAATTAATGGCTTTAAAGAAAAAAATTATAAGCTCAGTGAAGCCAATAAATATAGAAAGGGTTTAATATGTCTAATTCTAAGACTTATACAAAAAAAGATTTGATTAATAAAGTAGGGTATAAGCTTGATATGAATTATGATGAATCTAAAATTATAACAGACTGTGTTTTAGATTCATTTAGAGAATTTTTTACAAATACTTCTGGGAAAAATAGAATAGAGATACGCAATTTTGGTATATTTAATATTTTTTTAACTAAAGAACGAACGAATGCAAGGAATCCGAAAACAAAAGTGAATGTTATTATACCTAAGAGAAAAAAAATTGTATTCAAACCGGGAAAAAAAATAAAAGAAATATTAAAGAGTATATAATTTTGAATAGAATTTTAGCTCTAGATTATGGTGATAAGAAAATAGGAGTTGCTATATCTGATCCAATGCAAATTATTGCAAAACCATTTAAAACATTAAATAATACTACCAATAAGAACATACTACTTGAGCTTAATGATATTATATCAGAATATAATATTAATAAAGTCATTGTTGGGTTGCCTATAACCTTAAAAAATAAATATTCAATTCAAACAGACAAGGTGAATATTTTTATCGAGTTCTTAAAAGAAAACTTATCTATTCATGTAGACTCATATGATGAAAGATTATCTTCAAAAATTGCAATACAATCACTTATTAAACAGGGGATTAAAACGGGACACAATAAAAAAGAGATAGATAAAACTGCAGCAGCAATATTTTTGCAAAACTACTTAGATGATAAAAGTAAATAGTTATTTATTAATTCTGATATCTGCAATCGCATCGGGGATTGCTCAACATCCTTTAGGTTTGGGATTTTTAGGGTGGATAAGCTTGATTCCCTTATTATATGTTCTTACTAATCAGAATAGATATAGTGATATTTTTAAACATTCGTTATTGTGGGGCCTTGTTTATCACTTAGTTGTTGTATTTTGGTTATCTACAAATATTGGTACAAATTCAACTATTGCCTTTATTTCTATGTTGGCTGCTGTTCTTATACTTTGTTTTAATACGGTAGTGGTTTGTTCCGTATGGTTTCTGATTAAAAATAGCTTTAAGCATAACCTTATTATATTTTCTATTATTTGGGTATCTATAGAATATTTAAGATCTTATGGATTATTAGGATTCCCTTGGGTTGCATTAGCAAATACACAGATAGACTATTTATATCTTATTCAGAATACTCAATTCGTAGGAATTTATGGTATTTCGTTATGGGTTTTACTTATTAATGTATTTTTATTTAATATCAGAGATTACAATTATAAAAATAAAGAATTTTATATCTCTTTATTTCTACTTGTTCTGCCATGGATTACTGGATATAGATTATTTGAACAATATAATAGTAAACTTGACGATGAGGGACTTTCT
>CAYVTK010000200.1:0-2716 GCA_964454465.1 uncultured bacterium
AAACGGTCTAAAATTACCATTTACTCCTCATACTGACTATATTAATACTATTCCTATAGTTAATCAAAAGCCTTATCCTGGTGATAGAGAAATTGAAAGACGAATCAAATCTATAATACGCTGGAATGCTATGGCAATGGTTGTAAGAGCAAACAGAAAAAACCCTGGAATTGGAGGACATATATCTTCATTTGCGTCTTCAGCAACTTTGTATGAGGTAGCATTTAATCATTTTTTTCAAGGTCCTGATCAAAATGGTGGTGATATTATATTTTTTCAAGGTCATATATCTCCAGGAATATATGCAAGATCCTTTCTAGAAGGTAGAATTGACGAAAAAATGTTGAAAAATTTCAGATTAGAAAGTAATCAAAAAGGCTTATCATCATATCCACATCCATGGTTAATGCCTGATTATTGGCAATTTGCCACAGTATCAATGGGGCTTGGCCCCATCATGGCCATATATCAAGCTCGTTTTATGCATTATTTAAATGATAGAGGAATAATAGATAATAATAATAAAAGGATTTGGGCTTTCTTAGGTGATGGTGAAATGGATGAACCAGAATCATTAGGAGCTATCACATTAGCTGCTAGAGAAAAATTAGACAATTTAACTTTTGTTATAAATTGCAATCTTCAAAGGCTTGATGGTCCTGTTAGAGGAAACAGTAAAATAGTTCAGGAACTAGAAGGGGCATTCAGGGGTGCAGGATGGAATGTTATTAAAGTATTATGGGGGTCTACATGGGATACATTATTTGAAAATGATAAAAACAATCTAATTAAAAAAAGACTCGATCAATGCGTAGATGGAGACTTCTTAAAATATATTGTTGAAGGAGGTTCTTATTTCAGAAAACATTTTTGGGGTAAATATCCAGAACTACTAGATTTAGTTAGTCATTTAACAGATCAAGAATTAGAAAATTTAAGAGTAGGTGGACATGACCCCGCTAAAATATATGCGGCATACTATGAAGCTTTAAATCATAAAAATCAACCAACTGTTATTCTTGCGCAAACAGTTAAAGGGTATGGCCTTGGTGAAGCTGGAGAAGGTAGGAATATAACTCATCAACAAAAAAAACTAAATGAAAAAGAATTACTGCAATTCAGAACATATTTTAATATACCAATAAATGATGAAGATTGTATAAAAGCACCTTTTTATAAACCTAATGAAGATAGTGAAGAAATTGTATATACAAAAAAAATGCGCGAAAAATTAGGAGGTTTTGTTCCAACTCGTAGAATGCGTTGTCCTTCATTACAAATTCCTGATATTAGTATCTTCAATGAATTATTACAAGGTTCTGATAATAGAAAAGTATCAACAACAATGGCTTTTGTTAGACTTTTAACAATCATAACAAAAGATAAACAAATTGGTAAAAATATAGTTCCTATCATACCTGATGAAGCAAGAACCTTTGGTATAGATCCTCTATTTAGAGAACTTGGAATATATTCTCACTCTGGTCAGAAATATGATCCTGTAGATTCAAATCAATTTTTATTTTACAAAGAAGCTACCAATGGACAAATTTTGGAAGAAGGAATAAGTGAAGCAGGGTCGATATCATCATTTATTGCAGCAGGAACAGCATATTCAAACTACAATGTAAATTTAATCCCTTTCTTTATATACTATTCAATGTTCGGTTTTCAAAGAGTAGGTGATTTTATTTGGGCTGCATCTGATATGAGAACTAGAGGATTTTTGATTGGAGGAACTGCAGGGAAAACTACTCTTGCAGGTGAGGGGCTGCAACATCAGGATGGCCATAGTCATTTGATGGCTTCTGCAATACCAAATATAAAAGCATATGACCCTGCATACTCTTATGAAATAGCGACAATTATCCATTATGGATTAAAAGAAATGTATGAATGGCAAAATGATGTACTCTATTATCTAACATTGGAAAATGAAAATTATGTTCATCCTCCAATATTAGATAATAATATTTCTAAAGGAATTATAAAGGGAATCTATAAAATAAAAGATTCAAAAAAACAAAGAACTAAAATCAAAGTACAGCTTCTAGCATCAGGATCAATGCTTAATGAAGCATTAGAGGCTTCTGATTTATTAAAAAAAGATTGGAATATTGACTCTTGCGTATGGAGTGTCACAAGCTATTCAGAGTTACATAAGGAAGCTGAAGATGTAAGAAGATGGAATATATTACATCCTGATTCAAAACCTAAAAAATCTTTCTTAGAAGAGATGATTACTCCTGATAATGGACCGGTAATAGCGATTAGTGATTATGTGAAATTAGTAGCAGAACAAATAGCTCCATATATTCGATGCCCTTTTGTTGCACTTGGAACAGATGGCTTTGGAAGAAGTGATACAAGAAAAAAACTTCGTGATTTTTTTGAAGTTAATAAATACTATATCATTTTATATGCTTTAGACAAACTAGCAATTGAACAATTAATAGATAAAAAAGAAATTTCTAAATGTATAAGAAAATATAAGATTGATTACAATAAACCTAATCCAAATAAGGTTTAAATATTGTTATATTTAATTTCAATTTTGGATAAAAATTAAATTATTATGAAATTCATTCTACCCAATATAGGTGAAGGTATTGACACTATGTCTATTACTGAGATACTTGTCAAAAAAGGAGAAAAAGTAAAAAATGATACTCCTATTCTTCTAGTTGAAACAGATAAAGCATCAATGGAAATTCCG
>CAYVTK010000201.1:0-2694 GCA_964454465.1 uncultured bacterium
ACATTGGATTGTTCTCTTCATTATCAGTCCTTACTTCAGTCACACCTTTTTTTTGAAGAATTTCTATTGCTTTAATTTTAAGAGCAGTTGCGATTCCTTTTCTCCGAAATTCTTTTAATACTCCAAGGCCACCAGTCCACCCTTTATGAGGCTCTGATTTAGGATAAACTGTAATATCTGTTGAAGCTATATACTGTTTTTTATATACAGCAACAATATCAACTCCATAAGAATTTTCATAGAAATCATGACAAAGTTTCAACCAGTGCTTAAAAGGGGTTCTTGTGTGTGAAATACCATCAGGAATTGGAAAATCTTGTTCTATTATCCATTCTAATTCTTCTAATTTTTTTAAATGATTCGGAAATTTTTCATTATTTATTAACATTTCTTCTTTAGAGTCATAAAATTTTATTTCATCTAGTTCTAATTTTTCAATCAAAGGAGAATATTTTTCAATATCAACTTTTCTGATATCACATGAATATTCTCTGTTGGTTTGAACAAGTCTGAATCCTTCTTTATTTAATATTTTTTTATGTTCGCTGTAATTTGGATGGTCATAAATACTTGTATGTACTAGATTACAATTAAAAATTTTTACCTCTTCAAGCATTTTACTATATAGTAAATGTCTATAGCCTTTGTGGTTGTATTTGGGATCTAAATTCAATGTATAAAAGCATGTTCTATTATTTTTTTCTCTACCTTGGCTATAATAAATAACACCAATTAATATGCTGTTATCATAAAGAAGTAGTCTGTTGCGAATTATACTTTTATCTCTTATTCTCCAATTATTCTTATCATCATCTGGATGAAATATACAATCGTGATTAACAAGATTATCTATTCTTGCAAGTTCCGCAAATTCTTTATCAGTCGCAGTAAATTTTTTTATTTCAATCATATTATTTTTAATAAAATTTATAGTTAATAATAATTAATTTATACCATATGAATTCAATAAAAGTTAGACAATTATTTGATTATGATACTTGGACTTACACTTATCTTTTATGGTGTGAAGAAACAAAGAAATGTTTATTAATTGATTCTGTTCTAGAGCAAGTAGATAGAGACTTGAAATTAATAGAAAAACTCGAATTAAGTTTAGAGTATGTTGTTGAAACACATGTTCATGCAGATCATATTACAGGTTCTGATACAATAAGGTCCAAAACTAATACTAAAGTAGTTTATGGTTCTAAAACAGGTGTTGAAGGTGCTGATATATATCTTGATGATAGCCAAATGTTAAGCTTAGGAAATCATAATATTAAAGCTATACATACACCTGGACATACATCAGGTTGTACTTCTTATTATATTGAAGGTTATATATTTACAGGTGATACATTATTTATTGATGGAACAGGAAGAACAGATTTTCAAGGTGGATCATCAAGTGATACATATGATAGTGTTACACAGAAAATATTTAAATTTCCTGATAATACAATAGTTTATCCTGGCCATAATTATAATGGTTTTACATGTTCAACAATTGCTGAAGAAAAGAGGTTAAATCCAAATGTTGGACTAGATATTAAAAAAGAAGATTTTATATTAAATGAATCTAAAAAAGAAAGACCATATCCTAAGAGGTTTGATATTGCCGTACCTGCAAATATGAAATGTGGAAAAACAGAAAATTAGTTTTTTGGATAAAATAAAAAATATCATACCTGGTGTTATTTTAACAGCCTCAGTAGCAGCTCTATCAATTTATTTATCAGATTTTATTACTCTAGGATCTGTTGCAATTGCAATTTTGATAGGTTTTATAATAAATAATTTACCTATTAGTAAAAGTACTATCTTTAATGAAGGTATTTCATTTTCTGAGAAAACACTACTAAGTATTGCTATAGTATTTTTAGGCTCATATATGGATGTTGGTGTACTCTCGTATATTAGTATTAATAATATTGCATTAATTATTTTGATCATATTAGCATCTATTTTATTTTGCTATGCTTTTGGTCGATTATTTGGATTATCCCATCACTTATCTATTTTACTAGGCATTGGAAATGGAATATGTGGATCATCTGCAATTGCTGGAGCTTCAAAAATATTAGATACTGATGAAAATGAGGTAGGTATTTCTATTGCGATTGTAAATGCATTAGGTGCAATTAGTATTTTTGTAATCCCAGGCATTCTTCTTAGTTTTTTTTCAGAATTTTCAAATAAAGAAATGGGATTTGTTGTAGGGTCAACTATACAGGCCTTCGGACAAGTAACAGCTGCTGGTTTTCTGATAAATCAAGAGGTAGGTGAATATGCAATAATTATAAAAATGATTAGAATAGTAATGCTAGGTCCAGCTTTAGTTGTACTTACTTTTTTAGTATCAAATAAAATTAAAAATAAAAAATCTGATGTTTTCTCTACACCTTATTTTATTATAGGATTTATAATCCTTTCAATCCTAACATCGTTAAACTTTATTCCTGATATAATGACTATTTCCTTCCAGAAAGCATCAAAAGTATTACTTGTTATTGCAATGGCAGGTATAGGTTTGAAAATTTCAGTTAGAAGTATTTTTAAATTTGGCCAAAAATCATTGTTTGTATCTACTCTTGCATATAGCGTTCAAATATTTTTTGTAATTACTCTTATCATATTCCTTTTTTAAGGAACTAATTTAATCTGCTATAGTAGTAATACTATACTCCTATGAGA
>CAYVTK010000202.1:0-2692 GCA_964454465.1 uncultured bacterium
TTACATTAATAAAAATAATAATCTAAATTACATTAATAAAAATATTAATTGCAATTAATATTGAGAACTATTCTCATTTATGTTTATATTAGTATATGAAAAATCTATATGAATTAGAACCTGATTTAATAGGAACTATAGCTAGGCTAGATAGTAACTATGATTCAAAATTACGTTTAGCAGAAATGGGTGTAATGCCAGGGGTGGATATTAGAATGATTAAAAAAAGTCCATTTGGCGGTCCTGTTCAAGTTAAAATCAATAATTATTATTTAACCTTACGTAAAGAGGATGCAATCCTTATCTATCTAAATAATTAATATGAAAAATTTTCCTAAAGTTGCAGTCCTTGGAAATCCAAATTGTGGTAAAACAGCAATTTTCAATTTGCTTACTGGTTTAAATCAAAAAGTATCAAATTATCCTGGTATCACTGTAGAGAAGAAAAATTCAAAGGTTAATCTTAAAAGAGGTTTATCCTTTCATTTAGAAGATTATCCAGGTTCATATAGTATTGTTTCTCAATCCATAGATGAAAAAGTCGTGTCTGATAGTATTTATGATTGGATAAGACAGCCAGAATTAAAGCCTGATGCCATTATTTATGTTCTAGATATTAATAACATTAGACGTAATCTATATTTTTGCAGCCAACTTCTAGAACTTCAAATACCAATAATTATACTCTTGAATATGGTGGATATAGTAGATACCGAAAATGAAATTGATCATATTAAATTAAAAGAAAAGCTTAATGTTTATAGTGTTATTCCATTTTCAGCTATGACATATGAGGGATTAGATAATTTAAAAGATCCTGAGGTTGTAGAATTTTTTGATTGGTTAGAAAGATGCTCTTGATAATTTATTTAATAGTCCAGATATATTAACTGAAAATAGTATAATGCCTATAAAACATGATTTACTACAAAGCCTTGTTCCAATAACTGAAAGAGTAGAATCTATATTCCATACTACTAATAATTTAAAAAATAGTATTGCATTAAGATTATTATGTAATCCTCATCACATAGGTTCTATATCTTTAAATTCTTCTGATTCTGATTCTTTAAAAGTGTCTGTAAGAGAATCTATTGATAGTGTAGACAGTGATCTTAAATCTTTATTAACTACCTTAGAATCAGATTTAAGATATGGTTGGATTGATGAGATGCTTATTAAATGCTCATTTAAAAAAATAAAAGTAATCGATAGAATAACTACAAGTGAAAAAATAGATCAAGTTTTAACACATCGATTTTTTGGTCCTTTTATTTTTGTATCAATTTTGTACTTTATATTTCAGTCTATATTTTCATGGGCCTCAATACCTATGGATTGGATAGATTCCATGGTTTCCTTATTTGGGAATTATATTCATTCTTTATTACCTGAGGGATTATTTAGAGATCTAATGGTTGATGGTATCATTGCTGGAATTGGCGGCATTGTAATATTTCTTCCCCAAATTATATTGTTAATGTTTTTTATGACAATTTTAGAAGATACAGGATATATGACAAGAGCAACATTTATGATGGATAGGTTTATGCGTTCTATGGGATTGCATGGAAAGTCTGTTCTTCCAATTATGAGTGGTTATGCATGTGCAATTCCAGGCATTATATCTACTAGAACAATAGATAGCTGGAAAGAAAGATTAATTACAATTTTAATATTACCTCTTATTAGTTGCAGTGCACGTTTGCCCGTTTATGTTCTAATGATTGGTGCATTTATTCCAGAAATTTATTTATTTGATATGATTGGACTTCAAGGTTTTGTAATGGTTATAATGTATTTTTTAGGTACAATCACAGCATTCTTACTTGCAAAATTATTTAGTCATTTTTTATCTGAAAGCACTAATCCATCTTTTATCATGGAGTTACCATCCTATAGGCTCCCAATTTTTAGGTCTGTAATACGTCAGGTTTATAATAGAGGAAAATTATTCCTGATTGATGCAGGAAAGATTATTATGCTTATATCTATTATTTTATGGTTTTTAGTTTCATTTCCTAAAGATGATTTAGGAGAGATAAATATAATAAATAGTTATGCTGGAAAAATTGGACAAACAATAGAACCCG
Organism: uncultured bacterium; assembly: GCA_964454465.1. Taxonomy (GTDB): domain Bacteria; phylum Fidelibacterota; class Marinisomatia; order SCGC-AAA003-L08; family D37C17. The sequence goes on from CAYVTK010000202.1 coordinate 2,094, forward strand.
TTGTAGAACCTCTTGGTTTTGATTGGAAGATAGGTATTGCTCTTATAACTTCATTTGCTGCAAGAGAAGTTGTGGTGAGTACCTTATCTACCATTTATAATATTGATGATGATGGGGATGATATGGTTAACTTGAAGGAGGCTATGTTAAAGGATGTCAACCCTAAAACAGGAATGAATACCTATACACCTCTTATTGCAGTGTCATTAATGGTTTTTTATGTTTATGCAGCGCAATGTATGGCAACTTTTGCAGTTGTAAAAACAGAAACAAATGGTTGGAAATGGCCCATATTTATGATGACATATATGACTCTTCTAGCCTACGGAATGTCATTTCTTGTGTTTCAAGTAGGAAGATACTTTGGATTTGTATGATAACCTTAGGATTATCTATCTGAAGAATTTGTATTATTTAGAAAAGCAATAATATCCTCTAATTCATCTTTATCAATAATTACTGTAGCAGCATTAGGTTTTTGTTCTATGATAACAAGGTCTCCTATATCTTGTATAGAAATCCCGCTTTTAAAGTTCTTTGATAAGTAGTTGGATATAGCAGAATTCCTACTTAGCAGTACTTTATTTTCGTTATTATCA
>CAYVTK010000203.1:0-2678 GCA_964454465.1 uncultured bacterium
AAAATTCCAGATAAAACATCGCCTGTTCCAGCTGTTGCAAGAATACTGGGCCCCTTATCCATTATATATATCATATCTTTAGTTATTATGAATGTATTAAATGATTTTAAAACAATAATTTTATTTCCAATGTTATTTTGAATTAATTTTAATAAATCAATATTAATAATAACATCATCTTTTAAGTTAAATATTCTTTTAAGCTCTCCTATATGAGGTGTTAAAATAGCATTTTTATGATACCAATCTATCTTTGATATAGAGTTAAAACCACCTGAATCAATTACTACATTTTTAGAAAAAGGTAAACTTATCAAATAATTTTCCGTATCACCCATTACTGTTGAATTATTCTGGTTTTTTATTGTATGATCAACAATCCCCGGACCATATAAAAAACTATTACAATCATTAAATCTAGAACCAAACATTGTTGTACGTTCATCTTCAATAATAATATCAGGATATGTAGATTTCATAGAACAAATTAAGGAATTATATTCCTCATCACTTAATTCAACATCATCACTTCTCCAAATAACTAAAGTAACATAACTAGAGCCCGCAGCATAAGCAGCTTTTGCAGATAATATACCCGCTCCAGGATAAGAGTAAGAGCTCGCCTGTATAGCAACTTCTCCCTTAACATATTTATGAGTATCATTTTTTTTCTTAAATGGTTTTATAATATTTAGAATATCAGAATATTCAATTACTTCTATATTAGATAAAATTGGCTGAAAACCAATATCTGTAAAACATAAACTATTTACAGGTGATAAATAATGTCCTAATTTTGGATAACCAAATGTGACTACATGTTTTGAATTAATAAAATATTTAGATTTATCACCATCAGTAAACAAGCCAGATGAAATATCAATTGATATAATATTCTGATTTTTATTTAAATCTTTAATTATGTTTTGATATCTTTCATTTAAATATCTTGAAAGCCCAATCCCAAATATTCCATCAATAATCCAATTATATTTATCAAACTTAGTTTTATTATTATAAATAGAATATTCACTTTTAGATATCTTGTATTTTTTCAGTAATTTTGCATGACCATGCTTTTCTTCTGTAAATACTATCTTAGATGAAACATTGTAGTGTTTTAAATAGGAATGAGCAATAACGCCATCACCACCATTATTTCCTTTTCCGCAAACAACTACAACTTTTTTCTTAAATGGATTATCTGTTTTTTCACAGAAAAACTGAGCAAGGGATTTTCCAGCATTATCCATCAATTCCTCTTGGGATAAATGTCCGCTTTCTATAGTATTTTTATCTAACTTATAGGCTTGTTCTTTGGTAAGTACAGGTATCATTTTTCTATTACTACAAATGCAATTGCATATTCATCTTCATGTGAAACTGAAATACTGTAATTCAAGTTTATAATATTTATTTGTGTTTTAATTGGATGACTAGGAATAAATCCTACAAAATCTATAACAATATATGGAGCTTTATTATCTTTATTAAGAATTTTGATATCTTTAAGATTGATATGTTCAATTAAGTCATTGGAAAGCAAAGCCTTCTTAACAGCTTCTTTTGCAGCATATTTTCCGCTGAAATGAATTTCTGAATCAGGATAAGAATTACAATATAAAATTTCTTCTTCTGTAAATATTTTATGTAGAAATTTTTCTTTTTTTTGATCAATCAGGGCTTTGATTCTAGATACTTTGACAATATCTGTCCCAATAGAAATCATAAAATTTTATTTTCACTCTTTATAATATCTATTAACTCATGAATTGTATCAAGCTCATAGTCTGCGCCCGAATTATCAATAATTTCTGTTGCTCCATATTTAGCGAATGCTGTTTTCATACCAAACTGTCTGGCTCCCTTAATATCTCTTTCAGGCCAATCGCCAACCATTAGACATTCATGAAACTCAACATCTAGTAATTCTTTAATTTTAATAAATGGTTCTTTTGCAGGTTTATGAAATCCCGTATCATCAAATGTAACTACTTCATCAAATATTTTATGAATTTTAAGTATATACATTCTAATCCAAGCTTCTCTACTTGGAGCATCTGATAATATCCCTAATTTTAGGCCAAAATTAGATAAATTTATCATTGTATCTTTTACTCCGGGATATAATGAAAGAGATGCTTCTTTTGCAAGTTTATATTCTACAATTCCTGCTGCTAGCATTTTATAATCTATATGTCCCTGGGTATTAGTAATAAACTCATTTAAAACTTTTTGATGTTCATAGCCTTTAAAGTTATATATATCAAAAATTTGTTTAACTGCTATTTCTTTTTCAATATCAAGGCCATTTGCAATCATTCCATCAACAGCAGCATTGATTGCATTTGATTTCATTGTCATGAAATCTAATAAAGTATTATCTATATCAAATATAATAGCTTTTATCATAGAAGAAACAATTCAATTATCATAATTAGATTATTTTTTACAGATGGTTTTATTGTGTTCTTTTGCCCATTCTTGGAGCTGAGTAACTTGCCTTCTATCATAGCTTTTTGCTCTTTTAAAAGCATCTTCTGCTGCTACCAAGTTACATAAATAAACATTTGCCGTTGCAAGAGCAATTAGGGCAGGTCCATAATTTCGCTTTAACGATAGAGCCTCATTTGCATTTTCTATTGCTTGAGGATATTGTTGGTTTTCGTTATCAAGAA
>CAYVTK010000204.1:0-2678 GCA_964454465.1 uncultured bacterium
TTTTCATTTAAGAGGAACTCCCAAGAATCTGTATCTCTAAGCATCGTTGCACCTCCAGTTCCATATAAATGACATGTAATACATGATTGATTGAATACTCTTTTTCCATTATCTATATCGAATACATGCGTTTTTAAAAAAGTTAGATCTATAGGAGCTTGCTCTTTGTTATCAGTTTTATAGCATCCAGTAATTAAAATTAATGTAAAAAATAAAAAAATTTTTTTTTTCATTTAAGTCCGATTTCTTTTAATCTTTCCAATAAGTAGGAATCTGCTGTATATCTATTAGATAAAATAACCTCAGGCCGGGGATGTAGAAATAAAGGCATAGAGTATCTCGATAAGTTTTCTGTTTTTTTTGGATTAATTACTCTATGAGTTGTTGATGGGAAATATCCTTGAGAAGCTTCTTGAAGCATATCTCCAATATTAATTACTATTTGCCCTTGTTCTGATTTTATATCAATCCATTCCCCAGTTTTACTCTTTACTTGAAGGCCAGGCTGTGAACCTGATACTAAAAGGGTAATTAGATTTATATCTGTATGGGCTCCTGCTCTTATCTCATCTGGGTGATCAGATAATCTAAGTGGTGGATAATGTATCACACGCATTAAATTTTGAGCACTGTTATGAGTCATTTTATTTAGAGGCTCAGTATATATATTCTTGATTTTATTCGGAGAATATTCCTCAATTGATGATAAAAGATTATTCCCTAACTCTTCTAATTCTTTAAAAAGAATTAAAGTATCCTCACTTATAAAATCAGGATATCTGCCCCATAATGGATAAATATGAAAAAATTCCTTTAAATCTTTCTTATCTCTATCATATGCATTTTCAGATCTAAAGGGAAAATAACCATCCTGCTTTTGATAATCATACACATAGTCGTGTTTTTTATCAGATTTAAAAAATGTATCCCAATCAATATAGACCTTGTTTATTAAATCTTGATTTATAGGATGTTGTTTAATCACTGCAAATCCTGTATGCCGTAGGGACTCAACAAACCTCTTTCTAAACATAGGATCGTTATAATCTATTGTAAGTGTATCCATTATAAGGGTAATTTATTACTATAAATGAATTATAATAAAGCATAATTTATGTTAAATCGGACCTTGGCCATAATTATTTGTACTATCTTAACAATAGTATATTTTATTGTTGTTTTTGTTTATTATTGATGAAGAAAAAACAAATAACTCATCCTCGTATATATTTGAAGATTCTTGAAAAAAAGGATTCTCTTATTATAGTTAACTACAAGGATAATGAATTCAACAGCAAGGGTAACAGGGTTATTAAGAAAGCTGAAATATATTTAGATGAGTATTTAAATAATTTCTCTAATGATTTTGATGAAATTCTTAATAAATTAAATGGTCAGGAACTTAACAAAATAAATAATTATATCAGCACACAATACAAAGTTTTAGATTATCATATAAAAAAAAATAATTATGATTCTGTTAAAACAGTTCAAACAAGTATAAAACTTATGGAAAATTTTAAAGAACAATTAACTGTGCTATGAATTTTGATTGGCTAACTTTATCTTGGCTTATGAAGAATCTTAATTGGATTATTTTATTTTTATCGATAAGTATAATTATTTTATTTTTATTTCCTGTTTTGTTAGGATATGATTTATATGATAAAGATGAAAAAATAAAAAAATAATGAAGCCAAATCTTATACTAGTCATATCTTTGCTTGTTGCTTCTTTTTTATTTTTTATATCTGAAATTTTTTCTTTAAAAAAGGAAGTAAGAAAATTAAATAAAATAGTGAAACATTTATTAAATAAAAGCAAGTAAATATGGAGAAAAATAGCAATATAGAAGAATCAAATCCAAGTAAAGTATATGCACTGTTTTATTCTTTCTTTTTAATCCCATTTATGATAGCAATATTTGGAGCATTATTCTTTTTTATGTTTCAATTTTTAACGTATGAAAAAAATACTCCTTCAGATTTATTAGATAATATACAGTCAGGTTCTACAACTAAAAGATGGCAATCAGCTTTCGAACTTTCAAATATGCTAGATGTATCTAAAATTCAGAATAAAAGTTTATTTAATAGTAAATTGGTAGCTCTTTATGAAAAATCAAAATATGATGATATAAGAGTTAGAACATATTTAGCTCTTGCAATGGGTAAAACAGAAGATTTATACTTTGGCCCTTATTTAACTGAAGCTGTTAAAAATGATGTTGATTTAACTAATAGAATAGCTGCAATTAGATCTCTTGGTATGTTGAAGTATGATAAAAGTTGTAAGGTTTTAAAAGATGTTATATTGAATTCTAATTTTGATTCTGAAAGATTGTCTGCTATTATTTCTCTTGGTGTTATAGGTGATAAAAAATATAATAAAATATTAATTCAGATGTTAGACCACGAAGAGGCAAATATACGCTGGGATGCTGCGATAGCATTAGCGAAGATGGGTGATAGGTCTGGAATAGATATTATAATTAATTTGCTAGATAGAAAATATTATGAGTCATACCCTTCTATGGCAGATGGTTCAGGGGTTGATCACGATGAATCAGATAATTCAATATATACTGCAATTGCAATCTCTCAAATTCTTGTTGATTCTAGATTTAAAGAAAAGCTTATTTATTTAGCTGAAAATGATAAGAATATAAAAATTAGAGA
>CAYVTK010000205.1:0-2664 GCA_964454465.1 uncultured bacterium
CCAGAATCTAGAATTTTGCATTTTTTTAATAGTATTATTAATATTTGTAACCATGAATAAATTAACATTAATAAATGCACCCTGACTAACTTGTAAGACTGAGTTTGTAATATGTATGCTGCCATGTTTTGGCAATATAATACCATCAATTCCAGCACACTCACATGTTCTAATAATTTGTCCTAAATTTTGAGGGTCATTAATTTGGTCTATAATGAGATAGCAAATATTCTTATTATGAAATTTAATTTCATCAAATCTCTTTAATAGCTCTCCAGAAAAGAAAATCAATATTCCTTGAGTATGCTTATATTCATACTTAGATAAAAATTCTTTTTTATTTAATATTGAAGAGACTGATTTATTTTTTTGGAGGTATCTAGAGATAGTTTTATTCGATTGAGCTATACTATCTTTCATGATTACTATAGAATGAATAGTATATTTTTCAGAATTTATCAGAGATATAGAATTATTTAATCCATATACAAAATATTCTTCAGCATCCCTTTTCATTATTGTAATAATGCATCTTCAATATGCAAAATAAGATCTGTATAAATATTAGGATCAAATTGCTTAATAATTGCACCTGGATATACTCTTATAATTTCACCTTTTTTATTAATTAAAAAGGATATAGGAATAGAATGGATTCCACCATAATCTCTCTGTATCTTCATCATATCTTTTTGATTTCCATATAGTATGGGATAAAACATATTATATGCATTTTTAAATTTCATTAATTGTTCATAAGAGTCAGATATGCTTATACTTAAAATCTCTAATCCTTTATCATTATATTTTTTATACAGTTCATTGAAATCTGGAATTTCCATCCTACATGGACCACACCAAGTTGCCCAAAAATTTATTAATACAACACTTCCCCTTAAATCATCCAAAGTAACTGTCTTATTTACTGACATTAAATTTTCATCTGATATAACAAATGAAAAAATATCTTCTTTACCATTATATTTAATTTCAATAGCATCAATCTTATTTTTAGCGATTATATCTATAACAATAGCATCATTTAAATTAATTTCAAATATCCACTGATTACTAATATCACTATCTATAAATAGATAATTTTCATTAATTAATTCATCAACTACTTTTGCATATTTCCCATTATCATTTTCAAATGAGATATTTGCTTTAAAAATAGAAGTTAGAGCTGTCTTAATTTGAAAAAAGTTTCTTTCTTCAATTGAATTTAAAGTGAAATTTGGAGCATAATCCGCTTTATCTGTTTTCAATTTAATTTTTTGAATTTGTTCATCTGATAAACAAAAAATCAATGACGATAAAATACTTATGTATAATATATAAATCATTATTTATAAAAAGTCTCTATGGCATTCCTTAAAAATTCTTTAAACAATTCTACATCTGTATTATAACCAGGGAATGTAGATATTTCCTCATCATTACTATTTAATACAACATAATAAGGTAAAGCCGCTGTTTTAAATCTATTAATTTCTAAATCTCTATATCTTTTATGTTTTTCTTCTCTTCCATCTGTATATAGCTTTACTAAAACAAAGTTATTAAATAATTTAACAACTTCTTCTTCTTCAAAAACATTAATTTCCATCCATCTACAATTAGTACAGGTATAGCCTGTAAAATCTAAAAATATAGGTTTATTAACTTCTTTTGCTTTAATATATGCTAAATCTAAATCCTCAATCCACATTGATGATGCCTTGGGTGGAGGCAAATAAGACTCTACTAAACCTGATGTTATTCTAAGCACTGAGCTATTTCCTGCAAATACTTTATCTGTAATTAATCCAGTAGATAAATAAATACTGAAAGTTAATGTAAAAATAAATAAAATTTTTCTTCTAGTACTAATTTTATTAGGTTTTGTATCATGCGGAAATAAGATAAATCCTAAGGAATATAGAGCAATAAGAAATATAATTATAACCCATATAAAAAGCACTACTTCTCTATCAAAGATATTCCATTTCCAAACTAAATCACTATTACTTATGAATTTAAAAGCTGCAGCTAATTCTAAAAATCCCATTATAACTTTTACTGAATTAAGCCATCCACCACTTTTAGGTAATTTTGCTAAATACTGAGGGAATAGTGCTAATAGAAAAAATGGTGAGGCAAAAGCTGTTGAAAAACTTAGCATTCCAATGATAGGCCAAAAATATTCTCCTTGACTTGCTGCGACTAATAGAGCTCCTACCAAAGCAGCGGTACATGTAAAAGATGCCAAGGTGAATGTTAAGGACATAAATAATATACCAGTATAGCCGCTTTTAGATTCCTGTTCTTGGCTATATCGAGTTAAAAACTGTGGAGCTTGTAATTCATAATATCCAAATAAACTAAATGCAAAAAATATGAATAAGAATCCTATTAATAGATTTATCCAAGGATTTTGTGCAATTTGCTGTGCTCCTGATGCACCTAATGTAAGAGCTAAAATTAATCCTAATAATGTAAAAATAATAATTATACCTAAAGCATAAATCATTGCGGCTTTTAAAGGAGTTAATGAGGTCGTTCTATCTGTAGATTCTGATAATTTAGATTGTTCTCCTAATTTTGTAAAAAATGAAATTGTAATTGGTATCATAGGAAAAACACATGGTGTTAATAATGCCAAAAATCCCATTCCTAATGAAA
>CAYVTK010000206.1:0-2629 GCA_964454465.1 uncultured bacterium
AATGTAGAAGACTAATAAAGAATAATCCAGTATGCCAATACTTACTTAGTGCGCCGGTATGTACACCCCCTCCCAATACAAAAGCTGTACCTACAAAGACCATATTTAGAGTTAAAGGAGGAAATAACTTCATTTTAATATCTATAACTTCTTGATAGTTTTTTTTATCTAAATTATAGTTTATAATAATTTCTTTAATTTTTTTTCCTGCTCCTATAAAATAGAACATGATTAGTGTCTGAGTAAACATATATAATATAGTTGAAACAAATGCAAAAGCTATATGATTTGCATTATATATATTGAAATGCAAGAAACCCTGTAAACCATTTAATAAAATACCAAGGAATGATAAAAACATTAATATGTAACATATAAACATAGATAAATTTAACATATAAAGTTGTTACCAATATATATATTTTGGTAAATTATATCATAATTTAAAGGAGAGATTTTACTATGTTTAAAAAAGTTTTATTTTTATTATCTTTTTCATGCTATTTATTTTCAGGGAGTATAGAGGGAACAGTTGGCTATGCAGGCAGTAATAAAACACCTAAAAGTTTAAAAATGGACTCAGATCCTATATGTGGTACTGCACATAGCATACCTCCCAAAAAAGAAGATTTTATTTTAAGTGAAACTAATCAATTTAAAAATGTTATTGTCTGGTTAAAAGATGTAGCGTTTGAAGATGAAATAAAATCTGAGGCAGTAACAATCAATCAAGTTGGCTGTATATATACCCCTCATGTAAATGCTGTTACAGTAGGACAGAAAGTTCTTATTAAAAATAGCGACCAAACTTTACATAATGTGAATTCTCAATCTAAAGTAAATGAGAGCTTTAATTCTGCACAACCTGCAGGAGTTCCTGATATTGAAAAAACTTTTACATCTTCAGAGGACCCATTTTATATTAAATGTGATGTTCATCCTTGGATGAAAGCATGGGTTATGGTTTCAGATCATCCTTATTTTGCAGTTACAGATGAAAATGGATACTATAAAATTGACAATGTTCCACCTGGAACATATGAAGTTGTTTTTTGGCAAGAAAAATTATCGAATCTTCCTAAGAAAAAATATGTAATTCCAACAAACACATTATCTGTAAGTGTTGAAAAAGACTCTGTAGCAACATTAGACTTTGAATTTCAAAAGCCTGTTAAAAAAGAAAAAAAATAGTTCGGAACCTATATAGTGTTGTTTCAAAAAAATAAGAAAGCATTTTTATTTCTAATACTTTTCTTCCTTACATCTTGCAAAGTTAATCCTACTTACGATGTTACAGGCGTTATTCTTGAAATAAATAATAAAAATAATACAATGCTTATTGATCATGATAGGATAGAAGGGTTTATGGAACCTATGATTATGAATTTAAATATTCATAATAGAGTCAATATGAATCATTTTGAGCCTTTGGATAGCGTTGAGTTTTCTTTAGTAATAACCGAAAAAAATCATTATGCAATTAATTTTAAAACTCTAGGGAAAAGAACAGATGTAAAAAATAATATAGATGATGATTTCCTAAATAATGCAGAAGATAAATATACTTCTAAAAAAGTTGGAGAAATAATTGATAATGTAACATTTTCAAAAACAAATAATTCTTTATACGAATTACATAATACACATAAAGACTTTACTGTTATATCTTATATTTTTTCAAGATGCCCTATGCCTGAAATGTGCCCTGCTGTGATATCAAACAATCAATTTCTTGCAGAAACATTTAGAAATGAAAGTATTGATTTCTTATTAATTAGCTTTGATTATATATTTGATACACCTGAAACCTTATTAGAAAAATATGGGAATATAGAATCCAATTATCCTAATATGCTATTTTTGTCTAGTAGCAATCATTATAATGATTTAATTCTATTAACAAAACAGTCTAATGTTTCATTTGGGGGAGTAGAAGAAAATAATATAGGACATACAATGAGAACAGTTCTTTTAAATAAAGAAAAAAAGATATTAAAAATTTATGAGGGCTACAATTGGACACCTGCAGAATTTAAAAAAGATATGTTGAATTTTATAAGTATGAATAATTAAACAGCTTACCATTCTTCATCTTCAAAGTCATCTTCATCATCTCCAGAATCAAAATCATAACCATTAACTTTGAAATATTCTTGAACTAAAGCAGTAATATCCTTTTTACCTTGAATCGTATAGATATAATCTCGTATTGCCTCAAGCATTTCTTCTCTATTGCCTTTAAGATTAATAACATCAATACCCCAAGTTGGCAGAGCATTATCAAGCGCAATAGCTACAGAGTCAGGTATATAAGGAGCTGGCATTTTTGTTCCAGGCATAATTGTATTAGGATTATCTAACCATCTTACAACCCATTCAGGACGTAATCTGTCTTTTGTTAAAGCCAGATTAGGAGCCCATGTCTGAGCACCCTGTTTAGGAAATTGGTCTCCATAAAAATGGCAATTATTACATGCTCCAAAAGCATGGAGTTTTTCTCCAGCTTTAAACTTAGATGTTCTATTATTAACTGAGAAATCTCCCTCTAACAATAAACTTCTTTCATCCATATGTTGAAAAGCTTTTATTATTGCATTCCATTGAGAATCTGTAAAATCAAAAGAAGGCA
>CAYVTK010000207.1:0-2628 GCA_964454465.1 uncultured bacterium
TTGACATATACTATTTTCTCCTCTTAACAATAAATTTATTTGAAGTTTTATTTTTCTTTCTAGTTTTATAACCTTTAGCCGGAGTACCCCAAGGAGAAACAGGATGCCGTCCTCCTGAAGTTTTTCCCTCACCTCCTCCATGCGGATGATCTACAGGATTCATAGCAACTCCTCTAACTTTAGGCCTTCGTCCCAACCATCTCGCTCGACCAGCTTTTCCAATTTTGATATTTTCATTATTTTTATTTCCAACAACACCTATTGTTGCTTGACAATTTTCATTAACCATTCTCATTTCACCAGAAGGAAGTTTAATTGTAACCATACCATTTTCTTTTGCCATTATTCTTGCATAAGTACCTGCACTCCTTGCAAGCTGCGCTCCCTTTAATGGTTTTAATTCTATATTATGAATAGATAATCCTTCTGGGATATTTTTCATAGAAGTATTATTTCCTACTTTAAATGGAATTTTATTATCTAAAGAAGACATTACAGTATCCCCAACCTTCATTCCATCTGCAGAAATAATATATCTTCTTTCCTTATCTTCATATTCAATCAAAGCTATTCTAGAGGATCTATTTGGGTCATATTCAATTGATATAACATTTCCCTTAACATCAAATTTGTTTCTTTTAAAATCTATAATTCTATATCTTCTTCTATGACCTCCACCTCTTCTTCTAGATGTTATCCTTCCAAAATTATTCCTTCCACCTGTTTTACGTAAAGCAACTGTTAGTTTCCTCTCAGGTTTATTAGTTGTAATATCTTCAAAAGAAGAAATTGACATATATCTACGACTAGGAGTATCTGGTTTTAATTTTTTTATTTTGGACATGTCTAACTAAAATCTCCATCAACTAAATTAATCTTATCACCATCTTTTAAAGTAACAATTGCCTTTTTCCAACTACTTCTTTTCCCTGAACTTCTAAGTACATGTCCTCCACTACGTATCGTAGTATTTTTAGACTTTCCATTAAAATTCATAGTACTCACCTTAGTAATGGATATTTTAAATCTTTTTTCTAATTCATTCTTAATCTGAATTTTATTAGCATTTACGCTAACCCTAAAAACATATTGATTTAATTTTTCCATAAGAACAGAACTTTTCTCAGTTAAAATAGGGTTTAATATTATATTTTTATCATCTATCATTTATTTATTTTAATTTTTCATTTAAAATTTCTACTCCAGATTGATCAAATAACAATATATTGGAATTAGAAATATCATAAGTTGACATATTGCTGGCAGAAACCATATTTACATGAGATAAATTTCTAGAACTTAATAATAAATTCTGGTCTGGACTACCTGCAATAATTGTAATTTTTTCATCACGAAGCTCTAATGCATCTAAAATTTTACTAAATTCTTTTGTTTTTATTGATGATACTTTAAAATTATCAACAATTTTATATGAATTAGATTTGACTTTAGAAGATAAAACGCTTCTCTTTGCTAAAAGCTTGACTTTTTTATTTACTTTAAGATTATAATTTCTTGGTTCAGGACCAAAAGCAGAGCCTCCATGAACCCTTGAAGGATTTCTAGATGAGCCAATCCTTGCTCTACCAGTTCCCTTTTGTTTCCAAGGCTTTGCACCACCCCCTCTAACTTCTGCTCTAGTTTTTGAACTTGAAGTACCTTGCCTTTTAGAAGCCAACTCAGATTTTATAGCAAGATATATACTATGATCATTAGGAATAACAGCAAAAACCTTATCATTTAATTCAATCTTAGTTGTTAATTTTTTGCCTTTATTATTATATATATCAACTTTCATAATTTACCTTTGAAATATATAGAATATTATTATTAGCACCTGGAACAGACCCACTAACAAATAATAGATTTTTTTCAGAGTCCATTTTAATAATTTCTAAATTTTTAACAGTAACCTGATCATTACCCATTCTACCTGCCATGCGCATACCTTTCCAAACTCTACCTGGAGAAGTTCCTGCACCTATGGAACCAGCCTTTCTCATAACACTATTTTTACCATGAGAAGCTCTTCCACCACTAAAATTATGTCTTTTCATATGACCTGCGAATCCTTTGCCTTTAGAAAATCCTGTGATTTGCAATATATCACCAATACTAAATTGATTTAAAGTAATTTCCTCCCCTAAGGACATATCTTCAGGATTACTGCTGTACCTAAATTCTTTTAAATATTTTTTAGGCGAAGACTTAGATTTATTAAAATGGCCTAAAGAAGGTTTGTTCATCCTAGATTCTTTTACATCAGAATACCCTATTTGGACTGCATTATATCCATCCTTTTCAACAGTTTTAATTTGCGTTATACTGCAAGGACCAGCTTCAATAACTGTTGCGGGATAAACAGTCCCATTATCAGAAAAAATTTGGGTCATCCCTAATTTAGTGCCTAAAATAAAAGGTAATTTCAAGGAGCTCTCATCAGATGTAGTTTCCTCTGCAGCTTCTACAGGAGCCTCTTCTTCAGATACAGTTTCCTCTGCAGCTTCTACAGGAGCCTCTTCTTTAGATACAGCTTCCTCTACAGCTTCTACAGGAGTCTCTTCTTCAGATACAGTTTCCTCTGCAGCTTCTACAGGAGCCTCTTCTTCAGATACAGTTTCCTCTGCA
>CAYVTK010000208.1:0-2610 GCA_964454465.1 uncultured bacterium
CGTATCACCAGATGCCTTGAAGATAGCTTGTTTTAAATCAGAGGTTGTATTCATATTTTTCCTATTTCTTTCATGAATGATTTGCTTTGCAATTTTTCCTGCTTTGCCTATTTCGGCATATGTTTGCAATATATCAATCAAATCTGTTTCACTAATTTTTAATAATACATCTTTAGCGGTTTTTTCCCCCTGGGGATTAAACCTCATATCAAGAGGACCCTCTTTCATATAAGAAAACCCTCTATGCCCTGAATCAATTTGGTAGGAGGAGATACCTAAGTCAAATAAAAAACCATTTACTTTATCAATACCTAGCTTTGATAAAATTTCAGGAAATTCTTGATACGATGCATGATGTACCGAAAATTCTTTACGTCCTGTTTCTTGTAGTTTCTTTTTTGCTTTACTCAGAGCAAGAGGATCTAAGTCTAATCCAATCAAAAAGCCATGTTTACTAATTTTTTTCAGTATCTCAGTAGAATGTCCACCAAAGCCTAATGTGCAATCCACGTAAATACCATCTGTATCCGTTACTAATGTCTCAACCACTTCATCTAATAAGACTGGGAAGTGATAATCCATAAGTAATTAAAAATTTATTTCCTTTGCAAGTTCATCAAAATCATTATCTGTAAAATTATCTTTTTTATTCTCATATTTATCAAGAGTATTTTGATTCCAAAGTTCGATTTTTTTAATAACACCAATAACCGTTATATTCTTATTTATATTGGCATATTCTAGCAAAGAGTCTGGAATTTGTATTCTACCCTGAGAATCATATTGCACATAATTTGCATATCTTACAATTGAACGTATAAAGTTCCTATGCTTACCTCTTATAGAGCTTAGAGATGACAATTGATTTTCTACTTGTTTCCATTCATCTAGAGGATATAAAAAAAGACATGCGTCAAAACCTCTAGTTAAAACAAAGGTTTTATCATTAGATAAATCTAAGGCCTTCCTGTATTTGGCAGGAATGCTCAATCTATTCTTTTGATCTATTATATTATAAAATTCACCTGTAAATGACATTCTTTATGCACACTAAAAATTTATTAACCATCTAACTTTGGGAAAAGTCCCCACAACACTCCACTAGTATATAACTCTTACCCACTATTATGCAAGAAAAAAAAGTTTTTTATATAATATGTTTATTCATTAATGAAAAAATAGATAAATTAATAACCTGAAATAAAGGTTGAGGTTAAGTCGAATGAAATTGCGTAATCAGGTGTTTGTTTTATTGTGTGTATTCTATATCAGCTGTGAAGAAGAGGCTATTGATACAAAACAAGTTGATTACTATGATCAACTGCAAACACAATTAATTATGGCTAGTTCTGGTGAAACTGTTTTACTACCTAAAGGCTTTATTACACTTAATCGTAGCTTATGGATTGATGGATTATCTGATGTAATAATCCAAGGTCATGGAATTGATCAAACAATATTATCTTTTAAAGATCAAATAGAAGGATCTGAAGGATTAAAAATTATTAATTCTAAGGATATTATTTTAAAAGATTTCACGATTGAAGATAGTAAGGGCGACTTAATTAAGGTAGAGAATACTTCTGGAATTGATTTCGTTAATCTGAAAGCACAGTGGACAGGGAAGCCAAAAAAGACAAATGGAGCCTATGGACTTTATCCTGTGAATTGCGATAGGGTACTTATCGATCGTTGTATTGCAATTGGAGCTTCTGATGCAGGAATTTATGTTGGCCAATCCAAAATGATTACAGTTAGAAATTCAGAAGCTTATCATAATGTTGCAGGAATTGAAATCGAAAACTCCTATTATGCTGATGTCTATAATAATTATTCACATGAGAATGCAGGTGGAATTCTAGTGTTTGATTTGCCTGATTTAGTTGTTAAATCTGGTAAAAGTGTCCGTGTGTATGATAATATCGTTGTAGATAATAATTTTAAAAATTTTGCTCCAGCAGGGAATGTCGTAGCTAGCGTGCCAACAGGTACGGGTATTATGATTCTTGCAACATCAGATGTTGAAATTTATAATAATAAAATTTATAATAATAAAACAGCGAATACATGCATTGTAAGTTATTATATCTTAGAAGAGCCTATTACTGATAAAGAATATTATCCTTATCCCTCATCAATATATATACATGATAACATATACAAAAGGAAAACAATGTTACCATCATTATCTTTTAAGCAACCCATCGGTTTTCTTTTAGCTATGAATTATTTCAACCAAATTCCTGATATTATTATTGATGGAATTGCTGATCCTAAGAAAGCTGTTGATGGTATAGGTAACCCTCAAAAAATTTGTATTGGAGATAATAGCGGTGCATCTTTTTTAAATCTTGATGCAGCAAATGATTTTAAGAATATGTCTACAGATTTAGGGCCCTATGATTGTATTTTAGATCCAATCAATCATACTATATATCCTTAATGCATAAAATATTTTTATTTCTTATTTGTTTTAGTTTGTCTTTCCCCTTTGATCTTAAAAAGAATTTATCAGAGTATCAAATTTTTTCAGGTAATCCAAAAAATCTTATACCATCAGAGGGTTTTGTACACTATGATCTTATTACTCCTTTATTTACAGATTATGCA
>CAYVTK010000209.1:0-1547 GCA_964454465.1 uncultured bacterium
CTTGATAGCTTAATTTATCTGAAATATTTGATTCAAACCATATATCTAGTGATTTCAATGCTTGGTATATAAACATAGCTTTTCCATCAATTTTTATTTCTGCGTTTTGATTAAAATAGTCATACTCTATATTGTAATTGATATCAATGATAGCCCTGTAATTAATTTTTGGAATTTTCTTTATTAAAATAGTATCTCTCATTTTTAGCATACCTATAGGTGTACAATTAATTAAGTTACATTCATCTTTTAGAAAAGAATCATTGAATATGTGGAGTTTTGTTCCTCCCAAATAAGGAGAAATATCTTGAATTAATTGATTCATTTGAGGGGCATTCCTTGATAAGATATAAATGTTACTTGCTTTATGATGTATTAAAGACAATATGATGGCTCTAGCACTTCCTCCTGACCCAAGGACAATATTGTTAGAGGCATTGATTTTTATCTGATTCCGATTTATTAATTTATTAAATCCATAGTAATCATTATTATAGCCTAAGAGTTGATTGTTTTTAAAGTGAATGCAATTTATAGATTGAATAATTTTTGCATTTTCATCAAAAATATCAATATAGGGGCAGATAGTTTCTTTAAGAGGCATTGTAATATTAATACCTTGAATATTTAGACTTTCATATGTTTTAATGAAATTTGATAAATTGTTATTACTGTTAATTTTTTTAGATTTATATTGCGCATCTATATTCATCTTTTTAAAAATATATTTAAATAAAGCTGGGCTCTTGCTTTGACTTACCGGATTCCCTATAATATAAAAATTAGACATATACTTTTTTTATTAGCTTGTAAAATTCAGGGAAAGATGTGCTAATTAAAGAGCTTAATTGATTGGTTCTTACTATTTTCCCGGTTATGGTTAGTTTTGCAATAACACACATCATGGCAATTCTGTGATCATTAAAAGTGTTAATAGTTGTATCATGCAACTTATTTGGGCCATTTATAATAAAACCATTAGTAGTTTCTTTAATATTAACATTGAATTTTTGCAAATTATGTATAATAGCTTTAATTCTATCACTTTCTTTATATCTCAGTTCTGAGCCATCAATAATTTTGCTTTTCCCGTGCGCATAGCTTGCTACTAATGCAAAAATTGGAATTTCATCAATCATAGATATAACGTCATCTGCAGATAAGGCAATTCCTTTTAATCTTTCTGTGTAATTAATCTCTATATCGCATATTGGCTCATTATATTTTATTCTTTTATTATATACTCTGATATGTGCTCCCATTTTTTTTAAAATATTAATATATCCAATTCGTGTTTTATTATATAATAGTTTTTCTATAATAAGTTTTGATTTTGGGATTAATATTGATGCAGATATCAAGAATGCCGCACTAGAGATATCTCCTGCTACTGTATAATTAAATTTTTCTGGAATAAATTTTGAAGACTTTTGATTTTTATAGCCAAGGTATTCTATGAGCCTTTCTGTGTGATCTCGAGTATTGAATTGATCTTTAATAGATATTACTTCCTTAGATGATAGAGAGGCTAACATTAAAGCTGTTTT
>CAYVTK010000209.1:1557-2605 GCA_964454465.1 uncultured bacterium
GCGCACTTGGCAATTTAAGTATATGCCTGTATGTATTAATAGAAGAAGCTTGGAATGATACTGGCAGCGTTTTTAATTTTGAATTAATACGAATCCCCATTTTTTTTAAAGGCTCAATAACCCTATCCATAGGCCGCTTAGATAGGGATTTATCTCCATATAATGTGCCTGATATTCCTCTTGAGGGTAAAAAGCCAAGCATAAAACGAGCTGTTGAACCTGAATTTCCACAATAAAATCTTTTTGTTTCTGATTGAAATGATTGATTCCCCATTATAGTTATTGATCCATTGGGATTTTTTATAATTTGAGTCCCACATCTTTTTAATATATTTATAGTCCTTTTTACATCTTCAGAGCACGCTAAGTTGTATATTATAGATTTCCCCTTGCCGATAGAGGCTAATATTAATACTCTATGAGATATTGATTTGTCTCCTGGTAAATTGATTATTCCTTTTATCATTGATTGTATTATACAACTATATTAATAAAATTATTAATAATTTGTATTCCATGTTCTGTTAATATTGATTCTGGGTGAAATTGAATTCCATATATTGGATATTTTTTATGTTCAATGCTCATAATTTCATTATCATCGCTCCATGATGTAATATTAATATCTTTGCTGGTAAACTTTCTATCGACACATAGCGAATGATAGCGTGTGGCGTTAAATATTGTTGGAATATCCTTAAATAATATAGATTTATTGTTATGTGTAATCACAGATGTTTCTCCATGAATAATATTTTGACTATTTACGATTTTGGCATTATATTGGTATGCAATAGCCTGGTGTCCTAGACAAATTCCAAGTGTTGGTATAAAAGGCGATATATGATTTATTATATTTAAACACATTCCCGTATCTTGAGGTTTACCTGGACCTGGAGATATTATAATATGAGAAAGATTCATTGCTTTTATTACATCAAGAGTAAGAGCATCATTTTTAATAACTTTTAAATTTTTATTAATAGTGCCAACATATTGGACAAGATTATATGTAAATGAATCATAATTATCTATAATCAGTATCATT
>CAYVTK010000210.1:0-1204 GCA_964454465.1 uncultured bacterium
TGAAGATTTTGGTACAGGTATAATATATCAACCTCATGATGAAGAAAAACGCAGTCATTAGTTTTAGTGGTGGTTTAGATTCCACATCACTTTTATTACATCTAATCAAAAAAAAATATAAAGTTTATGCTCTATCATTTAACTATGGACAAAAACATAAAATTGAGATTAATAAAGCACTTTTAAATATTCAATATCTACGTTCAAAAAACTTTGAAATTGATTATAAAATATTAAATATATCAGATGCTTTAAGTATACTTGATTCTTCACTTACAAATAAGAATCAAGGTGTACCTTCAGGATATTATAAAGAAGAAAATATGAAGAGTACTGTTGTTCCAAATAGAAATGCAATTTTTGCATCTTTTGCCTATGCTCATGCTATTTCAATCAATAAAAATAAATCTTTAGAAACAAAGATAGGATTAGGAGTTCATTCTGGAGATCACGCAATATACCCTGATTGTAGATTAGAATTCTACCAAAAGTTATTTGATGCATTTAAAACTGGTAATTGGCAGACAGAGAATATAGAAGTCTATCTACCTTACTTGGAATTTAGTAAATCTGACATATTAAAAGATGCTTTACAATCATGTGATGAATTAGAGATAGATTTTCATAAAATATTCACTAATACATTAACAAGTTATGCGCCAGATCAAAATGGGATTTCTAGTGGAAAAACAGCTTCTGATGTAGAAAGAATTCTCGCATTTAATGAAATTGGAATGATAGATCCTATAGCATACCAAAAACCATGGGAAGAAGTTTTGGACAATGCATTAAAGGCTGAAAAAAAATATAAGAATTTAGAAAAATAATATGCCTAAAAAAGATTTTGCTAAAACTCTACGTATAGTTAGAAAAATTCATAGAACAACAGGAGTATTCTTATTTATATTTTTCTTTATTATTGGAATTACAGGTTTATTACTTGGATGGAAAAAAATAGCAATGGTATAATATTACCCAAATCATATCAAGGAACTTCAACAGAACTTAAAGATTGGCTCCCACTAGATACATTACAAAGTATTGCATTGAAGACAATAAAAGATTCAATAGATAAAAACATTGATTTAAGTTTACAAAGAATTGATGCTAGACCCGATAAAGGAATGGTTAAATTTGTATTTAATAATCATTACTGGGGAATACAATTAGATGGCTCAACTGGAGATATTTTAGCAATTACAAA
>CAYVTK010000210.1:1214-2601 GCA_964454465.1 uncultured bacterium
GATGGCTCAATTTTAGATATAATATTTTCTACTAAAGGAGAAATTATAAAATTATTTTATACAACAATAATGGGTAGTGCACTTTTGATATTTACAATTACAGGGTTTTGGCTATGGTATGGGCCAAGAATTATGAGAAGAAATAATATTTAAATCCACATATCTTCATTAATAGTTAATTCCCCTCCTGCATCACCTGTATTAATAACACCTCTGGGTTCAACAACTAAAATTTTACATTCATTTTCTGCGCAAGGTTTATGCTCAACTCCTTTTGGAACAACATACATTTCACCTTCAGATAATCTTACTTCACCATCTCTGAATTTAAGAGTCATCTCGCCTTTAATAACTATAAAAGTTTCATCTGTATCCTTATGATCATGCCATACAAATTCACCTTTAATCTTTGCAAGCTTAAATTGATAATCATTCATTTCTGCAATAACACGAGGGGACCAATGTTTGGAAAATTTTGAATATTTTTTTTCTAAATTAATTTTTTTTGATAACATATTATTTCCTTTTAATAATTATTTTTTAAAAAAATCATTCTTATATAAGTAATAAATTGGAAGAATACCCAAACTATTTATAATTAAAATTGCTATAAAGAAATTTTTATCATCTTTTCGTGCTGCAATCCATAATGCATGCGCCTTCCAATATATTTCCCAAATTAGCAATAAAATTAGTAGAATAGGATTCATTTCATATTTCCTTCACTTTAATAGTATAATTTCTCTTCATAGCTTGTTTATAGAAGTTATGACCAGTTAATGCATTTTCAACAGAAAAAGCTCCAGGACCTATATTCCCTGATGTTATATGTTGCATCATTATAGATGCATGCCACCCTGTCCATTTTTCCATTGCCATCAACTTTGTTTGATCATCATATTTTTCAATCGCATTAACTACAATAGTTTTTTTATTACCATTTTTAATACCAAAAGCTTCTACACGCATTAAGCATATATCATTAAAATCTTTAGTATCTAATTTTGGCTCTAATAAATGATGATAAAAATCTCTTGGTGATATTTTTTGCCCTTTATAATCAATTTTTTCTTCTTCAAATAATCCAAGTTCTCTATATGCTTTCATCCATTCCCAGTGTCCTAAATATCTAAGAGTTTTATTTTCAAGGACATCTAATTTCCCCTCATATGTCCAAGGCATCGTAGAAAGTCCTCCAGATGTTACTGCAGCTTCAAGTTTTCCAATATTTTCACCAAAATCAAGGATCTCATAGCCTTTAAAACATGCTACTTCATTAATTTTTTTATCTTTCAGAAAAAAAGCGCTCGCATCATATTCATTTGTTAATCCTGCTATATTGATAAATAAGGAGAACACTTCCGGAGTTATGGTGCGATCTTATGCA
>CAYVTK010000211.1:0-2599 GCA_964454465.1 uncultured bacterium
CAAAATCAAATGTAATCCTATTAGCTGCTACTAATAGGCCCGATGTTTTGGATAAAGCATTATTAAGGCCTGGAAGATTTGATAGACAGATAGTTGTTGATATTCCTGATTTATCTGGAAGGGAAGCAATACTTAAAATTCATACAAGAAAAGTCCCTCTATCAAAGAATGTTGATTTAAAAATAATAGCCAAAGGAACACCTGGATTAGCTGGAGCAGATTTAGAAAATTTAGTGAATGAATCTGCTTTATTAGCTGCACGAAATAATAAAAAAACTATATCTATGGCTGATTTTGAAAATGCTAAAGATAAAGTTATGATGGGAATAGAGAGAAAAAGCATGATATTAACACCAGATGATAAGAAAATTATAGCATACCATGAAGCTGGCCATGCACTTGTTGCTCATCATACAAAAGGTGCGGACCCTGTTCACAAAATTACAATTATACCTAGGGGGCAGGCCCTTGGAATTACAGCTCAAATACCAGAAGTTGAAAGGTTTAATTATTCTAAGACATATATGCTTGGAAGATTAAATATATTAATGGGTGGAAGGTGTGCAGAAAAGCTGATATTTAATGATACTTCTACAGGAGCAGGTAATGATATAGAGGTAGCGACTAATATAGCACGGAAAATGGTCTGTGATTGGGGAATGAGTAAAAAAGTTGGACCTTTAAAATTTGGTAAGAAAGATGAAGAAGTCTTTCTTGGGAAAGAATTATCTCAACAAAAAAACTATAGCGAAGAAAAGTCCATATTGATAGATAGTGAGATTAGCAGTTTAGTAAAAAATGCAGAGATGGAGGCAGATAATATATTATCTAAATTCAAATATCAATTAGATGACATTGCTAAAGAATTATTAGATAAAGAAACTATTTCAGGTGATGATATGAGAACTATCATAAAGAATGATAAAAAAGATACTCTTGAATCAGAAGAAAAAAATAAAAAAACTACTAGAAGACGAAGTAATAAATCTTAATAATTGAATCATTTTATTTCTAAAAATCCTACGATAATGGGAGTATTGAATCTTGCCCCAGATTCATTTTATGATGGAGAAAAAAATATAACTCCCTTTTTTTTGAAAGAAAAATTAAAAAATTTTAAATATTCAGATATTATTGATGTTGGAGCTGAATCAACTAGACCTTTTTCTGAACCAATTTCCATAGAAGAAGAAATACAACGTTTATCTATTTTTGTTAAAATAAAAAAAGATATAGATAAAATATTATCTGTAGACTCTTATAAATATGATGTCATCAAGTATGCCCTGGATAACGGTTTTAATATTATTAATGATATATCTGGAGGAGGAGATGACAATTGTAACATAAGTTTGGCTGCAGATTACAATGTTCCAATTATTATTATGCATATGCAGGGAATGCCTAAAACAATGCAAATAAAACCTAAGTATAATAACCTTATTGATGATATATTGAATTTTTTTGAGATTAAAATAAAAATCATGAAAGATGATTTTAATCTATCAGATAATCAGATTATTATAGATCCTGGAATTGGATTTGGTAAATCTGCACAAGATAATTATTCTATTATAAATAATATAGGAGAATTTAAAGCACTTGGATTTCCTGTATTAATTGGCCTATCCAGAAAATCATTTCTTTCTATTGGTGATGATCATCCTAAAGACCGTAAAATGGTAAGTTTACAAATGCAGTCTATAGCTCTTTATAATGGGGCTGACTATATTAGGACTCATGATATAAAGGATACATACGATTCATTAAGAATTATTGATAGATTGAAAAAATAGGTATAAATTCTTTTATGGATATACAGGTTTTTAAAGATGAATGCAAAGCTGTAAATGCTAAATATCTAAAAATTAGAGGTTACCTTTGACCTAGGTTCTTTGAAAGAGGAACTTAAAACCCTTGAAGTTAAGACATCTGTTGATACATTTTGGAATGATAAGCCTCAAGCAAATCTTACCCTGAAAAAAATTAAAAAAGTTAATAATATCATTGAATTTTACAGAGATTTATCTAATCAATATGAATTATTAGATTTGTATTTAAATGAAAATATAGAAAATAATTCAGTTAATAATGACTCTATTGATGAATTAAAAAGATTTTCTGAACTTGTTAAAAATCTTGAAATTAGAACACTTTTAAATAATAAGGATGATGATAAAAATGTAATTTTAACTATTCATCCTGGTGCTGGTGGTAAAGATTCTCAGGATTGGGCTTTTATGTTATACCGAATGTATATAAAATGGGCTGAAAATAATAATTATAAATATAATATTTTAAGTTATAATGAAGGTGAAGAAACAGGCATAAAAGATGTGAGTATTGAAATTAATGCTGATTATGCATTTGGAAAATTGCAATCAGAGAGAGGTATTCATAGGTTGGTACGTATATCTCCATTTGATAGTAATGCTAAGAGACACACTTCTTTTGCTGCTGTATATATAGACCCTTTAATAGATGATGATATTGAAATAGAAATAAATGAAAGTGATTTAAAAATAGATACTTATAGAGCAAGTGGGGCTGGTGGACAACATGTTAATAAAACAGACTCAGCCGTTAGAATAACTCATAT
>CAYVTK010000212.1:0-2593 GCA_964454465.1 uncultured bacterium
ACAAATGGCAAGAGATGCAGGTGCTAAGAAAGTTTATTTTGCTAGCGCATCTCCTCCAATTAGATATCCAAATGTCTACGGGATTGACATGCCTTATGTTAATGAATTGGTTGCACATGATAGAAGTATTGATGATATAAAATTAGAAATTGGAGCAGATAAGTTAATATATCAATCACTAGATGATTTAATGGCATCAGTAAAAAAATATAATTCTAAAATTGATATGTTTGATTGTTCTTGTTTTAATGGTGAATATATAACAGATGGTGTGTCTTCTGAGTATTTAGAAAATTTAAAAGAAATTAGAAAGTCTAAATAGATGATTAAAGGCTTCCTGAAAAATCATCATATCCACCATAAAATAGTTCCTTATTTAGATAATTTTTTTGTTTATAATCCAACTTTGTTTTTTACTGTATGGGTCTTTATATCTATCGGTATGTATCTTGCACATCAAGATATTTTAATCAATCCTCAGTGGATTACTTCTGAAACTAGTTTTAAAACTATTTTTCTTTTTATATCCTTAACATTTTTAATTGGAGCAACATTTATAAGAGGAGAACTGATGTCTATAGATTCAAGTAAAAATAAAAATCTATTGATTAAATTTGTAAATAAAAAACGTGCCATTAATATACTTAAATTCTCACTAATTATAGGTAGTTTCAGTTTATTGTTTACAAACATATATAATATTATTTTCAGTCTATCACTTTATTTTCTTCTTGATTATTATTTTACGAATAAATACAGAGGCTCTTTTAGGAAATATTATATTAATTGCATTCTTATTTTTTTTGCATCTGTTTTATTGATTCTTAATGGTTATACTATTGTGGTATCACACAATATTTATTTTTTTTCATTAATAAGTAATTTTACTCCCCAATTTTTTTCATTTCTTATTCTTTATTCATTAATGGGATTATCTATTTTTATAATAATAGAAATTTTAGAATCAGGTTATAATAAGATTATATTTAGATTCTTTGCAAATTTCATAATGTTAACAGTTTTTATTTTTTCTATTTATTTTAATGACCCCTTATTATCTATTACATCAATATGTTGTTTGCCTTTTTTATTATATGCTTTATTTAGAAATTTTAATAAAGATTTAGTTCGTTCTATAAGATATCCTATTTTTATATGCAATTTTTTTATTTTTACTATATATCCCTATATCGCTATTCCTTTAATTTTAATATTTTATGTTAGTAAATATTATTACTGGCACAGATTTGATATGCATTTCCCTACATTTTTAGTTGAAAATGATTAATATCTTACATTTTTTTTCTAATTTTTAATTATGGAAAAATTTATTGAATATATAGGTGTTTCAAATTTTATAGCACTCGATTTAGAAACTACAGGCTTAGATCCAAAGAAGGATAAAATTATTGAAATATCTGCATATAAATTTAATAATGGAGCGCCTGTAGAAAGTTTTACATACTTAATTAATCCTGAACAATCAATTAGCAATATTTCTACTCAAATTACAGGTATAGATTCTTCTATGGTAAAGGATAAACCTATATTTAAAGATATTGAAAAAGAATTCATTTCATTTATTGGGGATTATCCGATTGTAGGACATAATATAATTTTTGATATGAATTTCTTAAAAGTATACTTATTTGATTATGAATCTATTTTTGAGAATAGAATGATATGTGATACTTTCTATTTATCTAAAATATATTATTATTATTACAATTCATTTAGTTTAGCTACTCTTTGTGGAAAATTAAATATAGAAGTTTCACACTCACATCGAGCTGAAGAAGATGCTAAAAATTCAGGACTTTTATTTATGAAACTTCTTGATAAAATAAAGGGAAGTAATCTTGCTCTGATACAAAAATTAAAATCTTGTATTGGGAAATTTAATGTCCCAAATAATAAGCTCTTTGATAAAGTATTAAAATATATAATTGAGTATGATGATTTAATTGATAATGCAGTAAATTCTTATTCTCACATAGATCCTTCCTTTATGTACAAAAATAAAAATTCAGATAATTTATCTATTGATAAAATCTTTGAAGAGAATGGACTAATAGAAAAAAAATTAGAAAATTATGAATTACGTGTTGATCAAATTCAATTTGCAGAGGACATTTTTACTGCTTTATCTGGAGAATATTCATTGGTTGCAGAAGCAGGAGCAGGACTTGGAAAATCTTATGCATATTTATTCTCATCACTTTTGTATGGGAAAGAGAATAAAAAACAAGTTGTAATTTCAACAAATACCCACAGTTTACAGAATCAGCTTTTTTCTAAAGATATCCCCTTTGTTTTTGATGTTTTAGATCAAGACTATAGGGCTACAATTGTAAAGGGAATTAATAATTATATTTGTCTAACAAGATTAGATGATATTATGAGTGATGCAGGAAGAAAATTAAATAAATATGAAGCTATGGAGCTATTGTCTATTTGTCTTTGGATTGAAAATACTCACAGTGGTGATATAGCAGAATGCACAAGCTTCAATTATAAATATTATAACCATTTATGGTTGCTTATCAATGCAAGATCAGAATTTTGTTTAACATATAAATGTAATCGTCACAAT
>CAYVTK010000213.1:0-2592 GCA_964454465.1 uncultured bacterium
GAGCAACGGATTTCTAATCCGTAGGCCACAGGTTCGAATCCTGTCGAGGGTGCAAAATTAAAAACCTCGTTTTATTAGCGAGGTTTTTTTAAAAATGGATACTCTAGATAATATAATTAAAAGAAAAGATGAGATAATGAAAACTTTTAATCTTACAGAAGAAGATTTTAAGTATATGCTATCTTGGTTTGAAAATGAACCTTCATTAAATGGATTAGATGATGATAAAGGAAATACAACTTGGGTAACTAAAAAATTTTCTTATGCATTAGAGTATGCAAGATCTCATGGTAAAAAGTAATGGAACTTATAACCTAAAGATTTGTTTAAAAAAAAGTAGTATTTAGATTAAATAATTAAAATAATATGATAAGAATACTTTTAATAATTTTGAGCTTATTTATTTTCAGTTGTGATAGTGGAGATAATCCATGTCCAAGTGGATATTATGATTGTGAAGGTGAATGTGATGGTCCAGCTTTAGAGGATGAATGTGGAGAGTGTAATGGTAATGGAGTTATTCCAGAAGGTGTATGTGATTGTGATGAAAATCCTATTGGAAGTAGCTTATGGGATAATATTTGTGACCAATATTTAGATTATGAAGAGTGTGAAAATTATGGTTGCCAGTCTATTTGTGGTGATGTAGAATGTCCTTACATAAGTGTGGAAGGAAATTTAAATAATGAGGATAATTTTACAGATTGTGTTACCCCTTCAAATTCATGCTATTGTGGTGATACTGGTTTTAATCAACGAGGATTTAGTTGCAGTGGTGAATGCATAGCTGTTGGAGATAACCTTGATAATGATGGTGAAGATTGTTTTGGTGTATGTGCTGGTTATGGATGGGAAAGTGATTGTGGTTGTGTAGATATTGATAATAGTGGTGATGAATGTGATGATTGCCTTGGCGTACCTAATGGTGATGCTATAGAAGATTGTGCAGGTGTATGTGAAGGTGATGCAATATATGATTGTACCTATGATCCTGATGATGAATTTACTTGGCAATCTTCATGTGGTGGATCTGCTGTTATAAATGAATGTGGTGAATGTAATGCTGATAGTGTTGGAAATATATCCACGGGTTGCGATTTACCTGAAAATGGAAATTATTTATATTTATTACATGATCAAGATGGAAATGTTAGAGTTTTATATCGTTCTGATTCTGATATAGCAGGAATACAGTTTAGCCTTAATGAAGATGCTTCTTCTGTATCTATATCTAATATTAATTATATAGCACCTACACCATCTGATGCCATCGCCGCAGGTTTGGACTTATCAGCTGGTGAAGATAATATTATACTAGGCTACTCAATAGAAGGAAATACAATGGGAGCAGGCTGTGGAACATTACTTATATTAGAGGGAGAGAATATAAAAGAAATACAAATGGGTAATAACGAAATTTTTGCTTTTTCAACACCAACTGCTGAATATATCGAATTTAATTATTGTGCTGGTGAATAAAAATGCAACCATCCGATTTAATACAAGAAGCTTTTTTGGCTCAAAAAAAATCACAATCTAAGTACAGTGATTTTTCCGTTGGTTGTGCACTTCTAAGTGATGATAATCAGATTATTCCAGGTTGTAATATTGAATCTGCAGCCTATCCAAGTACAATGTGTGCTGAGAGAGTAGCAATTTATGCTGCGATATCTCAAGGTATTACAAAATTTAAATCTATTGCAATAGTTTCTCCTCTTGGAGCTAAACCCTGTGGTCCATGTAGACAAATAATACATGAGTATTTAGGAGAAATTCCTATTTATATAGGCAAAAATAATTCCAAAGATTTTGAAACACATTATATCAAAGATTTACTTCCTTATCCTTTTGGATAAATTCCCCTATGAAAACATTTTTTGATTTAATCAAAGATAAAGAATCTAATTCTGCGCATAGTAAAGAGGAGATTGATTTTATTATTAATTCCTACACATCCGGTGAAATCAATGATGAAACAATGACATCATGGTTAAAAGCAGTTTGCCTTAATGGTATGAAATTCAGTGAGACAGTAAATTATACAGATTCTATTATCAATTCAGGTGAAAGAATATATTTTGATGATTATGATGGTTATGTAATTGATAAGCATTCAACAGGTGGTGTTGGTGATAAGATATCATTAATACTTGGTCCAATTTTAGCTGCATGTGGATGCTATGTTCCAATGCTTGTTGGAAGAGCGCTTGGTCATACGGGAGGTACATTAGATAAATTAGAATCAATCCCTGGATATAGAGGAGATTTATCATTATCTAAATTTCAAAGGATTGTTAAACAGGTTGGTATATCTATTATGGGTCAGACCCAGGATATATGTCCTGCAGATAAAAAAATATATAATCTAAGAGATAAAACATCTACAATTAAATCATTTCCTTTGATATGTGGAAGTATTATGGGTAAGAAAATATCAGAAGGTATTAAAGGTCTTGTTTTGGATATTAAAACAGGAAACGGTGCTTTCATGACAGATGAAAATGAAGCAAAATCATTGGGATCACATCTATCAGATATTGGAAAAGAATTTGGAGTAAATGTTAAATATGCTGTAACAGATATGAATCAACC
>CAYVTK010000214.1:0-2587 GCA_964454465.1 uncultured bacterium
ATAACCTGATCTATATCATCACTATATTTATCGTAGTATATATGACAATGGGTATCAATTAAATTCATATTTATGAAGGGTCAATTCTTGGAAATAAATTTTCTGGAGTATGTGTGTTTGCTCCAATCTCTAGTTCTCCAAAAGAGGTTTCATTTAGTGCTTGTGTACCTAAATAGTGCAATACTTTTTTACTTTTATTTGGAATAATAGGAGAAATTAGAATTGCTCCAATCCTTAATATCTCAGCTGCGACATATAATGTTGTTGCTGCCTGCGAACCTTGACTTTTATCTTCTTTTATTAATTTCCAAGGAGCCTTAACCTCCAAATATTTATTAGTTAATCTAAATAAATTCATTGTTAAATCAAGGGCTTCATGAATTTTGAATTCATTATATTTATTAATTACTTGATTTGGAATCTGTTTAACTTGAGAGATAAGTTCTAAATCAATATCATCATAATTTCCATACTGAGGAATTTTTTCGTCAAAGTTCTTATGTACCAAAATGATAATTCTATTAACTAAATTTCCAAAATCATTTGCTAAATCAGCGTTATAGCGCTCGATAAATGAATCAAACGTAAAGGTTGCATCTTGGCCTAACACCATATTTCGCATTAAATAATATCTTAAAGCATCAGCTCCAAATTGGTCTGCTAAATCTAAGGGCTTGACAACATTTCCTAATGATTTTGACATTTTTACATTATCAATAAGCCACCAGCCATGTGCAAAGATTGTTTTTGGTAGTTTAATATTACATGCCATCAGCATTGTTGGCCAGTATACGCAATGGGTTGTGATAATATCTTTAGCCATTAGATGATAGTCTGCAGGCCAGTATGTATTAAATTGTTTTTCATCCTCATCCCAGCCTATACCTGTAATATAATTGAGCAATGCATCAAACCATACATATGTGACATAATTATCATCAAACGGAAGTTCAATTCCCCAGGATAGTCTTTCTTTAGGCCTTGAAATACATAAATCAGCCAGAGGTTTTTTTAAAAATCCTAAGATTTCATTTTTTCTTGATTCAGGCTGTATGAAATCAGGGTGGTCATTGATATGCTGTATTAGTTGCTCTTGATATTTTGACATTTTAAAGAAATAATTTTTTTCTTTTAATTTTTTAATTTCTCTAAAATCACCTTCTTCAACTTCTTTTTCTGTAACAAATCTTTCTTCAGATACAGAATATAGACCTTCATATTCATTTAAATAAATTTCATCCTTAGAATACAGATATGTAAGCACTTTTTTCACTTTATCCGTATGTTTTTTATCAGTTGTTCTTATAAAATAGCTGTAATCTATATTAAGTCCTTTCCATGCGCTTTTAAATCTTTTAACATATTCATCTACATGCTCTTGCGGATTTATATTATTCCTTTTGGCAGCTTCTTGAACTTTTTGTCCATGTTCATCTGTTCCAGTCAAGAAAAAAACATTATGTTGTTGCATTCTTTGTGATCTTGCAATAACATCAGCTAATATTGTTGTATAGGCATGGCCTATATGAGGTTCATCATTAACATAGTATAAAGGAGTTGTGATATAAAAATTTTTCATATTATGAATTCAAATTTAATGATGAAAAGTTTATTTTATTAAATACATCATTTTTAATTATTTGATTAATTTCTATGTAGAAAGATGTCAGAAGTAAAGGCATAAAAACATTTTTTTCTATATCCCGCCTTGTCTTATTTACAATTTTTATTAAATTTTGAAAAACCTTCAGATTATATTTATCACTTAAAAAGGTAATTTGATTTAAATGATTTTGGAAATTCAAGTCCTCTTTTATGCAGTATTCTTTATATTTAATAATATCAGAAAAAAATATTACAAATAAATCAAGTAAATGTCTTATTTCTTCTATTTTTATTTTTTTAGAAAAATTATTCCATTTATTTACATCATTACCAAATAATAATTGAGTTGCTTTATCAAAAGTAGAAAATATTATTTCAAATTCATCTGCCATCTTAAGGGATGATGTTATATTTCCATTACATATTGAAGAAACCAGCATTGCATCTTTATCAATATTCTCAGTCTGTTCCTTTAGGTAGTTAACAATTACTTCTTTTTCAATTTTTGGAAAAAATATTTTGGTACATCTTGATGTTATAGTACTTAGCATTTGTGAAATATTAGATGTTATTAAAATAAAAATATTTTTTTCATTAGGCTCTTCTAATATTTTCAAGAGAGCATTTGCAGCCTCTGCTCTAGGCACACAAAGCTTCTCTGCATTTAAGATGATGTATATATTCCATTGATTATTATAATTACTTAGAGAAATTTTCTTTTTTATATCTCTAATTGAATTAATTAAAATCGTATTAGCCTTTTCCAGTTCTATTTTATGATAAGGAGAAGACAATTTCAATTTAACTTGTTCATGAATATTTTCTATATCAATTGCTCTAAGGGCTTTTAAAGCAGAATCTGTTTTTCCGATTGCTTTTTTCTTAGGAAGCGGAAGAATATAATTTATATTCTCATGTATATTTTTTTTTATTTTATTATGCACATTAATGTCATTGTCAGAGTTTTTTGACAGTAACATAT
>CAYVTK010000215.1:0-2585 GCA_964454465.1 uncultured bacterium
AACCGCTACCTAAATCGCCCTTATCATAGCCATTTCCTGCTTCTTTAATAGTCTCTCCCTTTTCATTTCTAGCAAAGCAAATTATCCCAGTTCCTATATTTATAAGTATTCCTTTATTATTGGGACATAGTATTTTATATGCAGCCTCAACATCTGATAGCAAGAGAGTCTGAGGTGTTATTTTAATTCTATCAAGTTCCTTAAGAAGTTTATCTCTGCTATCTAAATCTGAAATACCGGCTATTCCTAAACCAAATGCAGAAATATCAGAATAATTGATTTTATTTTTATCCAGAAGAGTCCTAATAATAGATAATATTCTTCGAATGCCATCATCCTTAAATACATAAATATTTGAGCCTCTATCATGGACAACATCTATTGTAAATCCACTACTGTCAAATAAAACGCACGTTGTATTAGTTCCACCTCCATCAAGACCTATAATTAATTGGTTTTTCATATATTAATGAGCCTCATACCAATTTTTTCCATAGTTTGAATCAACTTTTATAGGGACATTTAAATCCATTGCATTTTCCATTTCATATATCACAAGATTTTTAATAGTATCCAATTCATCTTTTGGAACTTCAAATAAAAGTTCATCATGAATCTGTAAAATCATTCTTGATTTCATTTGTTCTCTTTGAATCTTCTTATCAATATTAATCATTGCAATTTTAATTAACTCTGATGCTGTCCCTTGAATTGGCATATTAATAATTGCTCTTTTTTCAGCTTCTATAATATTTCGATTAGATGACTTTAAATTCAATGTCTTCCTAAGTCTACCATTAAAAGTTCTAACTATATCATCTTTCAGCCCTACACTTATAGTATTGTCTATATATTCTTTTATTTTAGGATAAGTATTGAAATAATTATCTATAATAGATGCTGCCTCTTTAATTGGAATTTTAAGCTCTTGTGATATTCTATAAGGGCCTGCTCCATAAATAATACTATAATTTATAGTTTTCGCAATACGTCTTTCATCAAAACTCACATCAGATTCATTCATTTTAAAAATAAGTGCAGCAGTCCTAGTATGGATATCGTCATCATTGATAAATGCATCTATTAAATTCTTCTCATTAGAGTAATGTGCAAGTATACGTAATTCGATCTGCGAATAATCAAATGAATATATAAAATTATCTTTATTATCAGGAATAAATGCTTTTCTAATTTTTTTTCCTATATCAGTTTTAATTGGGATATTTTGAAAATTTGGTTTTGTACTTGATAAGCGTCCTGTTGAAGTAATCGCCTGATTAAATGAAGTATGTATTCTATTTGTACTTTTAATAATAAAATTTGGCATAGTATCAAGATAAGTATTAACTAATTTAGCTAGATGTCTATAATCTAAAATATGTTGAGCAATAGGATGAAAGTCTCTTAATTTTTCTAATACATTAGATGCTGTACTTCTTTTTTTTATAGGCTTAAGTTCCAATTCATCAAACAATACTTCTGATAGCTGTTTAGGAGAATTAATATTAAACTCTTTATCAGCCATTGAATAAATATTTTTAGAGAGTGTAGCAATTTTTACTTTCAATTCAGAAGATAGCTTTTGAATATAAATCTCATCAATAAAAATACCATTATACTCTACATTCAATAAAACAGAGATTAATGGAATTTCAATATTATAAAATAAATTATCTAATTCCATCTCTTTAATTAATTGTGATTGTTTATGGAATATTTGAAGAGTAATATCAGCATCCTCGCATGCATAAAAACAAACTTTTTCAAGTGCAACCTCAGACATAAGTATTTGATTATTTTTTTTATCACCAATGAGTTCTTCGATAGGCTGCATCTGATATTCTAAATAATCTAAAGATAAATTATCAAGCTTATAACTATTTTTTTCAGGAGATATTAAACTCTCTGCAATCATTGTATCAAAATATATATTTTTAACCTTTATGCCATGTCGCTTTAAAACTAATAGATCATACTTTATATTTTGTCCTATAATTTTATACTTTTCAGATCTTAGTATTGAAGAAAATAGATCTATAAATGAACCCAGACTTAAAACATTATTATTAGGTGAAAGAAATGGAATATAATAAGCTTGGTTTTTATTAAATGATAAAGAAATACCTACTATCTGCGCAATATTTGGATTAATATCAGTTGTTTCTAAATCAATTGAAAAATATTCATAGTTTTTTATTTCTTCAGATAAAGTAATTAAATCTTTTTGATTTTGAATAAGATTATAATCTTTTTTTATTTTTTTATTTTCTCGTGGTTCCTTATTTATATATTTTTTTATTATGGTATCAAAAGTATGAATTTCTAATTCATTAAATCCTTTTTGCATATTATTAAAATCTATCAAATCAAATGCAACATCATCTATAGAAAAATGAATAGGAACACTAATGTCTAGGGTAACTAATTCTTTAGATAAAAAAGCATTATCTTTATTAGAAATCATTCTTTCCTTTAGCCTCTCATTTTTGATATCATTTATTAAGTTATAAATATTTTCAACCGTATCGAATTGATTTAATAATTTAACAGCTGTTTTAGGACCAACTCCTGCAACTCCAGGAATA
>CAYVTK010000216.1:0-2533 GCA_964454465.1 uncultured bacterium
AATATAAAACCATACAATTGGAGGAAAATCAAAATAATTTCCGCTTATTAATATAAGTTGAGAATTTTCAGAGATTTGATTATCATAATATTTAATGTATCCATCCTCATCTAATAAAAATAAATCATCATCTCCATCTTGATCCCAGTCTACCCATTGTATTTTAGGTTTATTAAAACCACCTAAAAAAGGTCTATCATAAGATATATCATCTATATTGATTTGACCAAAATCCTGATCAATCACAAATGACTGAGATAGTAATAAAGAACAGTAAATTAATATATAGAAGAAAACTTTCATTTAATCAATCTGCACCTCTGATTGTATACTAAACATTTCAAAAACAGGTAAATTATTTAGAAATTCTTCATGATGATTAATAATAAATTTTGGTTCAAAAGGCCTAAACAACATTCGTGCTTGCACGCTTAATGTTCCATTTAAATCTTCTGGGACAATAAAATCATATACTTTAAATCTCTGACTATACGCAGGTAGACTATTATTTATAATCTCATGTGAATCAATAACTGAGTGTGTTGTATCACCAACTGCATCTAATAAATATGATTTAAATAATAATAAATCAGCATCATTATAATCTAATGCATCACTATTTTGAAAAAGCAACCCTGATGAATATATAACATTATCATTGTTAGATATGCTTAACTCTATCCAAGCTTCTCTATTAAAAGATGTACCTGAAGGTATACTATGAGCTGTTAAACTCTCAATAGCAATAGGTATATATAATGTGTCTAAGGAAGAAATTGATTCTGGTAAATATTGACCCCATACTTCAAAGCTCATTTCTACAGAAGATTCAAGCATATCAGACACTTTTTCAAATAATGGATTCTCTAAGTATGGGATAGCAAGATCTAAATCAACTCCAATAAAATTATGGTCATGTGTTCCATCTTCTTTTTCAGGCATATGACAAGACTGACATGGAATCCCTCCAAACATTGAAAATCCAGGGATGCGATTCCATTCTGTAAAAGTTATTTCAGACTCAGCACCTCTTACCGTTAAATCATGACATGGAAGACATTGTTCTGATACTTTATAAGTAGGTAAATAGAATGAATCATGATATCCATTAGATTCTGGGTTTTCAATTGGACCAAATTTTATATTTTGTCCAGGATATAATTTATACAAAGCTGAGGCTGCCCCTGAATTAGATGTATGTACGGTTTCACTTATTCCTGTTACTGTATGGCAAACATCACAGGATATCCCTTCTTTTATAACAGAAGGAAGGCTGGATGTCTGAAAATCTTCTACTGTTTGGTATTCTGATAAGTCTGTATTTGTTAAATATGCAATAGGATTATGACATTGGATACAAAATTTATCTCCTACATCTGGATGATTATTTACAGTCTGATCTTTATATGAAAAAAACAAAGGGCTATGTGCAGTATAAGAGTGCATAGATGAGGACCATTCTTCATAGTGTGTATCATGACAGCCTTGGCAATCTTCTGCGGAATTAAAATCATCTAAATTAAAAGAATGATTAATAACATTTCCTAAACTATCAATATCATAATGAAGATATGGGAGTTCATATAAAAATTGGTTTCCTAGAACTTCACAACCCATAAAATCTACCGTTCCGACTTTAAACCAGTTCTGTTCTTTTAAATTAAGATTGCCTATAACAATTGCAGTATCTAAAATATCAGAGGTTGTATATATTAAAGCATCTTCCTCTGATATAATATCAGAATAATATACATTATAATTTTCAAAACCTTGATCAGTGGATGATTCCCATATTAATTCTAAATTTTGAAAATTATAATCGATTATTAAAAAATTACTAGGTAGAGGTTCATCTGATAGTATCCTATTAATAAGTGTGATAATATCTACAATATCTATAAGATTATTGGAATTTAAATCATAGATAGTATTATATGTATTATTATCATTAGATAGAACAAAATCAACCATTCCTATAATATCTACAATATCAAGATTTTCATCCTGATTGATATCTCCAATATCATAACTACATTGAGTTAATACTAAATTAAAAAATAATATAATAAATAATAGTTTCATTTAATCATTTTGAAGCCATTCAGAATAAATTTAATACTATTTAAGTTATTATATAACAGCTGATACAAAATTAAACATAATGTTACTTTAGGGAAAGTGTAAGCATAAATTTAGCAACTGGCTCATCTTTAAACTTGGTAGGGACAAAGGCGTTTACATTAACAGTAGTATTACATCTTTCTCCTTTAGATATGACTTCTTGAATTAAAGATTTTATTTTATCTCCGTCATTACAGACAAAATGGACATCTCCTTCTGCTCTCTTTAGAAAATCTGCATGAAAGTCTTTAAATAATAAATTAATTTTGTGATTTGATTTTTTAATTATATCCATAGCAATCATTGCACCTGTAACATCAGCACCAACTGCTAATACACCAAAATACATACTATTTACATGATTTTTAGTTCTTCTATTCAATGAAATTTTTACTTCTACTTTTTTCTCTGA
>CAYVTK010000217.1:0-2528 GCA_964454465.1 uncultured bacterium
AACTGTAGCAGTCATAGTAACATTTCCTTACAATAAATATAACTTGCAACGGAATTCCACATCTGCTACAATATGGTTTGTCTGATACCACATTGCAACGGACCCAAGAACTCCGTTTAATGTATTGAGAAGCTTGATGCTTCCCATCGAATCCCAAGTTAGTCGCTTGGGATTTTTTGGTTTATGAATACATTCTATAACATCCTGTGAAATTCAGCAAGTACATTCTTACCCTACTCAGCTGTACTGGAATCAGCGACTGGCGGCTACGCGGTAGCTCTACTCCCCTCCCAGTTGTCTCCACGAAAAGCTCTTTCATTCCTTTATCCTTCAACAACAGCTAACCTATAGAAATGGTACCAACTAACTTGAAACGTCCATATTGTATCTACGTTGATCTTAACAGGATACTACTACAACACTACTACTAGGACGCTACAACACTACTATGGAAGGAAGGAAATCTTGACAGTTCAAGAGTACGCTGATAGACACCAAATGTCAATGGAGATGGTAAGACGAAAGCTTCGCAACAAAGAGATTCCAGCGACCAAGAAAAACAACAAATGGATTATAGAAGATGACAACACTACCACAACACTACAACAAGATCACTATAATGCTACTACAACACTACAACACAAACAGATTCAAGATTCAAAAGATGTACTAGAATCATCGACAAATGAATACACAATGAATCTACTTACCGAGCAACTGCAAAAGGCCAACAGCCAAATCAATGAACTTCTCAAACAACAAAACCAAGCACAACAACTCTCAGCAATGCAGCAGAAAACGATTGATAAGCTTACTGAACAAAACCAACAACTCTCACAACAGAACGAAAGACAACAATTGCAAATCGAAGACATGCGCCGTAATCGTTCCATATTCGCCCGTATTCGAGAAGTCTTCATTCCATCTAGCACTTAACGTGAGCTTAGGGAATCTGGCATTTTACAGGTGAGCGTTGATTGCTCATTCAGATCCCCCTAACAGATGTGAACTGAGACGCAAAAAATACAATAACACCCCATCAAAAAAAATCCGAGGAGGTTTTTCCTACACCCGCCACACATCTCTCTCACGCGCGTATTCTTGTTTCGTTTTCTTCGAATAGCGCAACCGCAGACAAACACGGCATCCATACTGATCCCTCTGCTGATAAAGTTTCTCGCGACGAGTGTTGCACTGAGGACAGAGAAACCACCGGCGAACCCCGCCAAATTGACATGGTGTCGAATCAAACCTGATCTCCTGACCGTTCTCTAGCTCCAAAGTGCGCTTCGGATCCCGTTTCAGTTGTTCTGAAAACCAGCTAATTGAAAGCTCCTCACCGTGAGTTTGCAACCCCTGACTACCATAAGCAGCACGAAAAAAACTCTCGCGTTCATCATCAGTCGTATTTTCTATCAATTTCTGTCTGAGCTTACTGCTATCGCTAATCTCAATTGCGAATTCTTTCAATTCAGCGATTTGTGCACGATAAAGCGTTCTCAAGACCTCTCGACGCTTTCGTTTTCGGTGTCTTTTCAATTTCGATAGCCAATTTTCTTGAAGCGACCACTTTCGAACGGTGTGCTTGGCTAACCCACAAATCACTGATGTTGCAGCGACGCTCCCGGTCTCCAGATACTTAAAAAACGCGCGATCACGAGCCTCTTCAGGATATTTCATTTTTTATTGTCACCAATACGATAATAGCGCGCATGAGCATAGATCATTCCATTAATCTCGACCGCATCCTTGAACAAGTTATAATCCGGATCAAGCCGATCATTCTTCATTTTCTCAACATCCCGCATCAACTCTTCATCATCAAGCAACAGTCTTGCTTTTTCTAATTCATCTTCAAGCTCGCGGCTTGACAATGCTTCAAAATCATCATTAGTCCAAGGTAAGTCCAAGTCACCGAAAACCTTCTTTATTTCAATCAGGAGTTGTTGACGCCGCCCCCACTGATAATTAATCAACTCATCCCTGTGCTCACGCAGGAACTCTACTTGAACCTCGCTGAGCTTGGTGCTATCGGCCAACACAAGAGAATCACCGTCAGTACTGACATCCAGCACAATACCTTGCTCTTCCATTTTATCAAAAATCTGAGCTACATTCATCACAAACCTTAGAGCTTCATCATATTTTTTCCACGCAAAGACACAGGAACTGTCTCATCACCCTTGTTGCCAGACTCATTTTCAGATTTTTCAGACTTTGGCAACACGCTCGATCCCTTACTATCACTGGATTCTTCGCTCGTTTTTTCATCAATGTTGCCAGATGTTGCCATTCGTTTCTTATAACCCCCACGTGAAGTGATTTTCTCATGCCTAACGTGATCGATGGGCAACGTTTGTTCACTGAACGCGTCAGAACCCTCGCTATCACTGGATTCCATCGTGTTGCCAAACTCTAAAACTCCCTCATCATCAAAGGCATCATCCGCCAATTTTAGCCCGACCCAAAATCGTACGACTTTATCATCGACTCTCCCTCTCTTTTCGTTAAACTGGCGCCTCTTTTTG
>CAYVTK010000218.1:0-2527 GCA_964454465.1 uncultured bacterium
ATTATGGTGATGATAGAGAAGAATGGACTGAAGATGATGTGTATGAATTTTATGGATATAATACAGCAGAATCATGGTATGCATTGACAGACCCTAGAATTAATACAAATTGGCAGGCAACAGCAAATTCTCGTATATATTCTCATCAATCCAATGTAGTTGTTGGAGACATCTTTGGAGAATCTTTTGTAACAGATCAAGACGATACATATCCAGTATTAGCTCATAGCGATAGAACAGAAACTTGGCCTGTTGTTTATAATTCAGAAACAGGTGTAAATGAACCTTTTTGGCCAGGATGGTTTGCTAAAGACTATTATGGAGACAATCCAAGTGTTTGGGATAAAGTTGGAATTGATGTGAGTCTTTGTGATGGAAAACGCTCAAATCAAAATTGTTGGGTAGAGAGTTCTGGAAGACATGTGTCTGATACCGATGTGTATATGGAGTTTGATGATAGATGGGCTAGTTTAGGCAATCAGATAGAAGATAATACTTTTTTACAAACAGGATATCCAATGGGGCTTCGAGTAAAAGCGATGGGACATTCTTATGGGGTTGCATATGCTGAAGATATTTTATTTTTTACAGTTAAAGTTAAGAATGAAAGTGGTGCTTATTATGATGAGAATGGTGACTATCATCAAGGGATGGTTATGCCTGATGGAACTAGATTAAATCGAGGTCAAGGGTTTGATTATAAAGATATGTCATTAGGATTCTATATGGATGCAGATGTATTGACTTATAACATAAACGGTGATGCTTCGTATCATACAAACAATGATGATTTTATGGAATATTATTGGGAGCGGTTTTCAGTAAATGATGATAGTCTTCGTATCAGCATGGCTTTAGTTTATGATTATGATGGTTTTAGTGGTGGTGCAGGTGGTTCTGATATAGGAATTGTAGCAGCTCAATTATTAGATACCCCATTGGCTACAGAGAATATTGATTTAGACAAAAATGGTTCATTTGATATTTATGAAGGGGAGCCACTAAAAATGACTGATTGGCATTGGTTCGATTGGTATAATAGGCCAGGAGTTGTAGATAGAGAGGGAATGAATTGCTGTGCGGGAGATCCTGGTAAAGCTCAAGCTTTAAATAAAGAAGCTATTATGTATAAAATCATGTCTGGAGATACTACTAATTTAACTCTTGATGAGAAGCGTTGGTTTTTTCATACATCAACTCCAGATTTAGATGCTGACCTTGATCTGAATCCTCATTTTGATTCTTTAGAGGGCTTACATGAAGAAACAGTAGTAAATCAAGATCCATATGGCTTGGATTGTGTGTTAGAAATGTCCTGTGGTCCTTTTGATTTAGCTGTAGGCGAAGAAGTTCCCTTTTCATTTTGTATTATTTTTGGTCAAGATAAAGATGATTTAATTAATAATGCTAAATTTGCACAAGTAATGTATAATTCTAATTATCAAGGCTTTACTCCTCCATCAAAACCAATTGTAATTCCTGATTTTGATCATGCAGAAGCAACACTAAAATGGACGACATCATCAAAATATTCAAGAGATGTGGTTACGGGTTATTCAGATTTTGAAGGATTTAAAATTTACAGAAGTTTAGATGGTGGTATTACTTGGGGTGGCTCGGATGATAAAATCTACGATACGACTGGAGTATTTGTTGGTTGGGAGCCTTATGAGCAATTTGATTTATCTGCTTTTGAAGATTCTATTTTTTGTGTTAAAGGATTCAATTCAGATGTTATTGGTGGAGATTTATCATTTAAGACATGGGATGATTGCGTGAGTCACGAGTCTTTGCAAGGTAGCCCAGATTATACAAATTGTTGTAGTGAAGGATTGATTCGGGATGCAAGTATATCAGGAGCGGATCCATATGCTCCATGGTATGACTTGGGTAGCGATACTGGTTTAGATCAATTATTGGAATGTGAACCTTCTGAATCAGGAGAGGATGTATGTTTATATACATATGTTGATAATAATGTTGTTGATGGTTTTGAGTATACCTATGCGGTTACCGCATATGATATGGGAGTATCAGGGGCAACTCAGACGTTAGATCAAAATGGAACACTATCTACAGCATATATTGCCAATCCAGATGAATGGGCTAATCCAAAAGGGTATCAAAGTATAGAAACTTCTCGTGGAACAACAGTATATGATCCTAACTTTGTAGTTATTGTTCCAGGGTATAAGAGTTCTACGAACCCTACAGAAGAAAGTTTGAAAGAAATAACCGTAGTTCCAAATCCATATGTAGCTGCTTCTAATTTTAATGAAACAGCTTATTTAAAGAAAATGTTATTTACTCATTTACCTGCAAAGTGTACTATTAATATTTACACGATAACAGGAGAGGCGGTAACATCATTAACGCATGATGATCCACTTGATGGAAAAGAGTGGTGGGACTTGCGAACAATTAATAATCAGGAAGTGTCTCCTGGTTTATATATATATACAGTAGAGTCTACCGATAATAACGGTAAGGCAATTAAACATGTTGGAAAATTTGCAATAATTCGATA
>CAYVTK010000219.1:0-2522 GCA_964454465.1 uncultured bacterium
ATTTTCTTAAGGAAGAATATATCCTAGAAAACTCATATCCTGCAACACCTGTTGCTACAGAAACATTAAGGCTTTGTTTTACCCCTCGCATGGGGATTTCTGCATGTATTGTAGCTAATTTTGATAGCTCTTCAGATACACCTTTTACTTCATTACCTACAATAAAGCATACAGGAAAAGACCAATCAAGCTCATAGATAGGCTTTGATTGTACTGTTTGTTCAAGTAAAACAAGGCTAATTCCCTCTTTTATAATCTTTTTTGCAGCATCTATTGGATCTTCAAAATGCTCCCAAGGAACGGCATCCTCAGAGCCTAGCGCAGTTTTAGATAAATCCTCTCTTGGAGGATATGCTGTATAACCTGTTAAATAAATCTTATCTGCACCAA
Source organism: uncultured bacterium (assembly GCA_964454465.1). Taxonomy (GTDB): domain Bacteria; phylum Fidelibacterota; class Marinisomatia; order SCGC-AAA003-L08; family D37C17. The sequence goes on from CAYVTK010000219.1 coordinate 391, forward strand.
ATCCATCTGCAGAACGGAAAATAGACCCTACATTATGCACAGAACGTACATTCTCTACCAGTATCGATATTGGAAGGCGTGGTATACCCTCTACCTCATCAAGACTTGGTCTATCTGCCTTTAATTCATCATTGGTTCTTTTGATTCTATCACCCATATGTTTAAAATATACCTATAATTACAATATATAAATTTACAGCTTAATATGAATAAATTAAAAAATCCTTTGGTTATTATTGCAAATGGAGAATTTCCAAACCATAAAACCCCTTTAGGTATATTAAAAAAGGCTACCTCTATTCTTGCATGTGATGGAGCCGCCGATACTCTCATAAAGAAAGGATATACCCCAGATATTATCTTAGGCGACCTTGATTCACTTTCAGATGAGAATACAATAAAATATATGCATTGTATTGTAGAGGCGCCTGATCAATCACAAAACGATCTTAGAAAAGCATTAAACTATGCTAAGAAAAATAATATAACTGATATAACAATCATTGGGGCTTCAGGTAAACGAGAGGATCATACGCTTGGAAACATATTTAGCATCCTTGATTATAAAGATTCAAATATCAAATTATATACAGATACTGGAGTTTTTACCTGTATTCATAAAAACCAAAAGATAGAAAGCTTTAAAGGGCAACAGGTTTCTATTTTTACAGCAGATAATACAATAAAAATAACATCAAATAGCTTAAAGTATAACTTTAATGAAACTATTATAAGTACTATATATTTAGGAACTTTAAATGAATCTACTTCAGGTGAATTTGAACTTCTAATAAGCCATGGAAGTTTACTTGTTTTTCAAACTTATTAATCGTTTTAATCTAAATCTAATAGCACGTGATCTTTAATCTTAGGAATTATATAAGGCGTATCTTTACGTATTATCTTAGCAATAATATTATCATCAGCAACTTTAATTACTTCAAGATAAATATTTCTAAAGTTATTGCCTTCTGAAGTAGCGGTTCCTTCCATATTATCTATCAATTTTTGTCTATCATTTTGAAGTTCATCAATTCTATATTGCGTTACAGCCAAATATTCTTCTAATATAAAATTAATATTTTTTATATCATGTTCCTTGTCTATATTAAGATCCCACTCTAAGCAAGAGCTGCAGTGAGTTTCAAGTATATAATTTGGATTATTTTTGATATATTTTATTTCTCTTTGAAGGTCATCTAATTCTTTATCAAAGTTTTCATAAGTAAAATCTATTTTTTCTATATGCCAATCATATGTTCTCTTGGAATACAACTTTGTTCCCTTTATAATTTTAAGAGATTTATTCTTAAAACTAATTGAAACTATTTCTTTATCTAATATTTCATTAATCCTACCTACTTTATCACCCCCATATCTTTTTGAAGAAAATTTTTGTGCTAATGCTTTAACTAATTCATCAACAATATCATCTTCAGAATCATCTTCCCATGCTATATAACCATTATTTCCAAATTGAACCTCCACTCCTTTTCTTTTATTCTTTTTATCATATAATCTGGAATACAATAGTTCATACGTAATCCCCCATCTTCCATCTTCCTTGACTCTATATAGATATATTTTAACATACCCATCTATATTGACATCATAATAACTCCTCAGACTATCATCTAAAGAAATAAATTTTTCCTTTAAAATATCTGTATCTAAAAAACGTTGCGATTCTTTATTAGTTGTCACATAGTAGTCTGGTTGAGATAAAAAACTAAATATCTGACTTTCTTTCTTATTTTTTGGAAAATATGTTATAATTTCCTTATGCCTAAGTTCATTATTAAGTTTTATTGAAACTTTTTTAAGAATTTCTTCTAATAAGTCATCAGAAATAGGTTCAATATCATCTATTCCTAAATCAGATAAAGTCTTATCTTTTACTTTAAGCACTTCTTTCCATTGATTAATATATTTTTGACTAGAATTAATTGACCAATAAAAATTATCTAAAATTTTATCAGGTGCTTTAGTTTCAAAACTTTTCCCAAAAAATATAGCTAACCCAATAAATAATACATTCATAGGGATACCATACTTTTCAATCTTTGTCCAATCATCCTTACCAGGAGCACCATGAAAATATGCAAGGATAACAACAGATGGCATAATAGAGA
>CAYVTK010000220.1:0-2517 GCA_964454465.1 uncultured bacterium
AGCGCCTGTTGTATTTAATGTGGCAAGTTCATTACCTGAGGCTATAAACGTATCTTCTGCATATCCAAATCCTTTTAATCCTGTTGTTAGTTTTGATATTGATTTAGGCATGGAAAGGTTAGTTTCTGCATCTATTTTTAATATCAAAGGTCAGAAAGTTGCAAATATATTTGAAGGTATGCTAAATCAAGGTTTAACAACATTATCATGGAATGCATCAGGGTTTTCAAGCGGAATCTATTTTATGAATGTACAATCAAATGGTGAAATTATTTCATCTCAAAGAATAAGTCTACTTAAATAAAAGGGATAGAGAAAATATGAATAAAAATAAATTGTTTTTTCTTTTAATATTTTTAACATTTGGCTTGCTACAAGCAGACCCTCCAAACTGGGATTCTAATGGAGATGGTGTTTTAGATAATTATAATGATTATGAAAATACTGGTTCTATTACAGCAATAGTTAGTGTAGATGCTATAAGTAATTATACTGCCGCAGGTGATATGATTGCAGCGTTTGTTGGTGATGAGCAAAGAGGGGTTTCTCCTTCATATGAATTACCTCCTTTCTTTGGAGGTGGTTATAATTTCCAAATGGTTATGTATAGTAATGAAACAGCTGGAGAAACATTAACATTTCAATACTATGACTATTCTGAAGATGCAGTTTATAATTTATCAGAGACAATGGAATTTGTTGCAAATATGGTTATAGGCGATTCGTTTAATCCGTATATGTTTACTTTTGATCCTGGTGATGGAGGTGGTGATGATGATGGTGATGATGGAGATTTAGCATATGAAGGTGCTCCAGATTGGGATTTTAATGGAGATGGTGTTTTAGATAATTATAATGATTATGAAAATACTGGTTCTATTACAGCAATAGTTAGTGTAGATGCTATAAGTAATTATACTGCCGCAGGTGATATGATTGCAGCGTTTGTTGGTGATGAGCAAAGAGGGGTTTCTCCTTCATATGAATTACCTCCTTTCTTTGGAGGTGGTTATAATTTCCAAATGGTTATGTATAGTAATGAAACAGCTGGAGAAACATTAACATTTCAATACTATGACTATTCTGAAGATGCAGTTTATAATTTATCAGAGACAATGGAATTTGTTGCAAATATGGTTATAGGCGATTCGTTTAATCCGTATATGTTTACTTTTGATCCTGGTGATGGAGGTGGTGATGATTGTGCTAGTGGAATTTATGATTGTGCAGGTGTATGTAATGGTGATGCAATTGAAGATTGTTTAGGTGAATGTGGTGGTGATGCTATTATAGATGATTGTGGTGTATGTGATGGTAATAATACAAATCAAGATTGTGCAGGTGAGTGTTTTGGTGATGCTTATGTAGATCAATGTGGTGTATGTGATGCTCTTCCATTTAATGATTGTGAACAAGATTGTGCTGGTGAATGGGGTGGTGATGCCGTAATTGATGAATGTGGTATATGTGATGGTCCTGGAGGTACATATGAATGTTTAGATGGAACATATGTTTGTGATGCATCTGAATGTACAGGATCATGTCCAGATGGATTTATAGAAAACCCTGAATATACAGGAGGTGAATATCAAGAGCAATGTTATCCTTCTGATTTTCTTTATTTTACCTCTGTTCAACAAGGATTTTATGTCTTTATGGAAGTTATAATTGGTAATGAGCAAATCGAGCCTAATGATTGGGTAGGTGCCTTTAATGGAGATGTTTGTGTTGGTGCTAGAAAGTGGGGAGCTTGTCTTGGAAACGATTCATATCCAGCATGTGATATTCCTGTTTTTGGTAATGATGGTAGTGGATATACTGATGGTTATATGATTACAGGAGATATCCCCTCATTTAGAATATATGATGTGTCAGAAAATAGTTATACTGATGGATATCCAAGTGAAAATATTCCATGGGAAAGTGGTGGAGCTCCTATTATAGATTTATTGTATGGTTATACTGATGATTGTCCAAGTGGTGTATATGATTGTGCCGGTGTGTGTGATGGTGATGCTGTTATAGATGCTTGTGGTATATGTGATGGTCCTGGATATTTTCTTTGTAATGCTGGTTCCTTTGTTTGTGATGAATTAGAATGTCCAGAAGACTGTGCAGGAACTCCAAATGGAAATGCTGTAGTTGATGAGTGTGGCTTATGTGATGGTCCTGGTGCTGTTTATGAATGTGGATGTTCAGATATCCCAGAAGATGAATGTGATTGTGATGGTAATATAGAAGATTGTGCAGGTGTTTGTGGTGGTGATACAATGGTTGATGAATGCGGAGAATGTGGAGGTGATGGTATCACTGATGGTGAATGTAATTGTGATGGTAATATAGAGGATTGTGCGGGTGTATGTGATGGTGATGCCGTGATTGATGATTGTGGTATTTGTGAGGGTGATAATTCTTCATGTTCAGGATGTACAAATAGTGAAGCTTTAAATTATGATCCATATGCAACTATAGATGATGGCTCTTGTGTATTTGACTATGATTTGCCTCCTGAATTAT
>CAYVTK010000221.1:0-2515 GCA_964454465.1 uncultured bacterium
TGCTAAATTTAATTAATAACTTATTGCTATAAATTTGGAGGCTCTTAAATGAAAAAAATATTTTTAATAAGTATTTTTCTGTTTAGCTTTTGTTTTTGTTTCACTGATAGAGCTACAGGACATCAATTAAAAAAACCAGGGACAGCATTTTGGTTTTCTGGTATTAATAATGTAGACAACTTAGGTTATGGCATATATGCAAATATAGGTTTAGATTTTGCTCTTTCTGAAAAGATGGAAATGAGTTTTGATCTAGGAAGAACTCTAGGAGATGATTTTTTAGATAGTTCTCAAAGTCTTCAATTAAGATGGTGGCTTGGTTCGAATTTATCAATAAGCTATGCTAAAGATTTTGGAGCAGAACACTCTGATTCTAATTTTTTAGGACTTAAATTTCTAACAGGTAATTCATGGTTGTCAGTTACTCGAGATAGCGGAAACAGTGATAATACTACTTGGTCTATTGGAAGATTATGGGAGAGGAAAGGTAAATTAACAATAGGTACTTCTTATCATTTTTCTTCAGACAATATTGATAAAGGTAACCTCCAACTTACGTTTGGCAAGGTTATATAGTACGCTTTATTTTCTTGTAAAGAAATAAACATAAGAAAAATAAAACAACTATTAATACTATATATCCAATAACGTATAACCCTATCAATATAATAAAAAGGCTGATAATAGGCTTTATTAATTGCCCTATGAAAGTTAATACCCTATTTATTAAAATAGAAAAATCAGATTGATACTTTACTTCTATTTTTTCTTTCTTATTTATCATAATATTTTTTAAAAAAAAAGCCTCGTATAGAGGCTTTTTATTTTTATATAAAAAGACGTTTTACCACTCTTCTTCCTCTTCTTCTTCAGGCTTATTATTTTCGAGCCATGCATCAAAATCTTCTTGTTCATGAACAGTCATATATCCCTTCATGAAATAATGAGAATTTCCACATAACTGAGCACAATTAATTTGATATCCTCTATAATATGAATCTTTTACTGATTCTGGAAGTTTATTATATGTTTCATCATTTTTATCAAGTTTATTATGATACCTGATAGGATCATCTTTTTTTAAATAATCTAAATATTCATTACTTGACATTGTAGCTGTAAAATAAATTGGAATTTCCATGCCAGGGACAGCATCTTGTTTTACACGCATTTCAGGCAGTGCGAAACTATGAATAACATCTCTAGAGGATAAACGAATTTTAACTTTTTTATTTTTTGGTATATGTAATTGATTCATTGTTACTATATCATCTGCCCCATGATTTTCTCTACTTAAACCAATGAAATTCTGAGAACCATCATCTACAGAGTCTGCATATGTTTGTCCAAAGATACCATCTTCACCAGGGTAATGTATATTCCATTGAAATTGTTGAGCTACAACACGTATTTCAATCTCACTATTTTCTTGATTATCAATACCTTTAAATTTCAAGTCACTATAACCTGGAATTGCAAGAGCAAATAATAGAAAAACTTCAAATAAAATAACACCACCCTCAACATATTTTGAAAATTTCCCCTTCATTCCATCATATGATGCTTTAGGATTATTAGAACTAGAAAATTTAATTAAAACATAAATTAAAAATATTCCCCAGCATACAAACAAAATTAACATTAGAATATGTACCCAACCATTTAAAACATCAGTCTTATAGCCATACAAAGATGCATCCTTTGGGAAATCAAGAAAAGCATCACTAAATTTTTGTCCTATCCAATCTATCATTTATTACTCCTTTTAATTTGAACAGCCTTAGTTCTTTTCATTAACATAAAAATACTTATTCCTATACATGATAAAACAAATGTAATTGTAGATAAGAGGAATATAACAGCATTATTCATTCCCTGCGTTACAGGATGATCTGGTGCACCATAACAAACAGCACAAGGATAAATGCTAGAAATCAATATTATAATTAAAAACAATCTATACATTTTAGATATTCTTATATTTTTTAATGAATTTTTGACCATATATGATTAAAATAATCAAACTGATAATACTTAATGAAAAGTAAGATAAATAAGCTGAATCAGCATAGTAATCCCACATCATATAAGACCATCCTGCCATATATACCATAAGTAAACTAGAAATAGTTACAAAAATGATATGAAACATACGTAGCGACATTTAATTAATGTCCTTCCCCATGATGATGTTTATCATCTGAATGTCCATGAGATACATTCTCATATGCACCATTACCATATCCTATATTATTTGTATGCCAAAATAAAGGCATGAAAAGTAGAACAAAAAAGAATATAACAGTTAAAATGAGTGTTCCGTAGATCCATTTTTTCTCATTATTAAGATGCATAAATTGTGAAGCTACAAGATAGCCCTTAGCAAAGGCAATTAAAAGGCCAACAAGTAAACCAACCCATGCATATGAGTAATGTATATAGGATGCTCCTACTGTGCACACAGTTAAAATAAGTAGTGCAATAAATACATTTCTATAAATTGGTATATGATGTT
>CAYVTK010000222.1:0-2508 GCA_964454465.1 uncultured bacterium
CTCCAACACAATCATCCACATCATCACATACACCATCACCATCTGCATCATCACAATCTCCTGAAAAGAATTCGGAGCTTAGATTTGTTCCACCTGATCCTGAGAATACAAAGCCTGATAAAGAATCTTCAGTGCAATCCCCACCTAAATCAACTAAAGTCCCAGATCCTGCAGGGATAACAGATCCACTAAATGAAAATGCTAAGACTACACTTGCACTACTCGAAATTGTAAATCCATTTGCAGCAGAATCACCACCACTTGCACTTGAAGCACATCCATCATGGTTAAATTGCCAACCAGCAATATCTGCTGTGGATTCATAGTTTAAATTTGTTCCATCTAAAGAAAGAGTTACATCTTGAGCTAGCATTAAGCTGCAACATATAACAGATAAGATAGTAAAAACGGTTATTTTTTTCATTTTTCTCCTCCTGAAAATATTAAATTTCAATTTACTTAACTAAAACTTTTTATTGTCAATAAGACAAAATACCACACAATTTAAAACACAAAGTAACAAATTAATGTGATATAGTCAACAAAATTAAATACCAAAACTTGGTATACATCGACGATAAAGCACTAACAAATTTTAAAAAACGGTCTTTAATATAGCAATTTTTTAGAAAATTAGTGATTACTTTTTATATTTTTATCCAGTTTTTTTATAGTAGGTAAGTACAGGGGAAGATTTTTTATTTACTACATCTTTAGTAATTGTACATGTTTTTATATTTTTTTCAGAAGGTATAGCATACATAATATCAGTCATAATTCCTTCAATAATAGAGCGTAAAGCCCTTGCGCCTGTTTGCCTTTCTATTGCTAATGCTGCTATTGCATGCAGCGCATTATCTTCAAAAATAAGATCGACATTATCTATCTTAAATAATTCTTTATATTGTTTGATAATTGAATTAACAGGTTCAACTAAAATGCTATAGAGAGCATTTTTATCTAAATAATCTAAGTAAGATATAACTGGTAGTCTTCCTACAAGCTCTGGTAAAAATCCATATTTCACCACATCTTCAACTTGTATATGCTCTAGATTAGTGTACTTATCTTCAGATTTATTGATTTTCCTGTCAAATCCTATACCTCCACCTTTAATTCTTCTTTCAATAACTTCATGAATCCCATCAAAGGTCCCTCCACAAATAAATAAAATATTTGTTGTATCAATTTTTATTAATGGTTGTTCGGGATGCTTTCTTCCACCTTCAGGTGCAATATTTGCTGTTGTTCCTTCAATAATTTTTAAAAGGGACTGCTGGACTCCCTCTCCTGAAACATCGCGTGTTATAGATGGATTTGAATTCTTCCGTGCTATTTTATCTATTTCATCAATATAGATAATACCTCTTTGTGTTTTTTCAATATCATAGTTTGATTCTTGATATAAACGAACCAAAACATTTTCTACATCTTCTCCAACATAACCTGCTTCAGTTAGTACTGTTGCATCAACAATAGCAAAAGGAATATTTAAAATTTTTGCTAATGTCTTAGCCAATAGAGTTTTACCAGTTCCGGTTGGACCTACTAATAAAATATTACTTTTATCAATAATCATATTTTTATAATTAAGAAGAACCCTTTTATAATGGTTATAAACAGCTACGGATAAAGTTATTTTTGCTCTATCTTGCCCTATAATAAATTGGTCTAATTCTTTTTTAATTTCTTTTGGTTTTAAAAGAGGAGTCGTAGTCTTTTGATTGCTTTCATTTACAATAAGAGCCTCTTGAGCTTTAGTAATGCATAAATCACATATAAATGCACCATCTCCTTCAACTAAAAAAGCGCTATTTTTTTGTTCTACTCCACAAAAGGAACAAGTAATATCATTCTTTTTTTTATCTTTACTCATTAATTATTTTTTTGAATGAATAATTTCATCAACAAGTCCATATTCTAATGCTGTTTTTGATGACATGAAATTATCTCTATTTGTATCTTTTTGTATTGTTTTGATATCCTGGCCTGTATTTTTACTTAGAATACCATTTAATTTATCTCTCAAATACAGAATTTCTTTCGTATGAATTTCTATATCACTTGCTTGACCAGAAACTCCACCTAAAGGTTGATGAATCATTACTCTAGAATTTTCTAATATCATTCTCTTGCCCTTAGTACCACAAGACAATAAAACAGCAGCCATGCTCGCTGCTTGCCCCATGCAAATTGTTGAAATATTAGGCTTTATATAGTTCATTGTATCTAAAATACCAAATCCAGATGTGATTACACCACCCGGGCTATTAATATACATATATATATCTTTTTTAGGATCTTCAGCCTCTAAAAATAAAAGTTGTGCGATAATTAAACTACTTACATAGTCATCAATAGGAGTCCCTAAAAAAATTATTCTTTCCTTTAATAATCTAGAATAAATATCAAATGCTCTCTCACCATTTGCGGTTTGCTCAACAACCATAGGGATTAATGTATTTGCTGTTTTCATATACTTTATCCTTTTTTCTGTTTAATCTTATC
>CAYVTK010000223.1:0-2505 GCA_964454465.1 uncultured bacterium
AGCATTTTTATTGAGCTTTTATAAGAACAATGCTCACTCCACATAACTGAATATATTCCAAGCTCCACATAGTTGGCATTTCGTTGTAATGTATCTACTATACTTTCATATTCAATATCAGATAATCCATGTTCTTTAATAATTTCATTAGTTACTTTTGGGTATTTTGATAATTCTGACATATGTTATCCTATTCTTTCTAATTGTGCACTAAAATGTCTTAAATATTTAGGTTCTTTAATAATTTTTAAACCATTTATTTTATTTCTTCTATCATATACTGATTTAATAATTTCTACAACATAATCAATATGGCTTTGTGTATATGTTCTTCTTGGAACAGCTAATCTAACAAGCTCAAAATTTGCAAGTTTTTGTGTATTTGTATTTAAATCAGTACCTCCAAACATCAAGCTTCCTATCTCTGAGGCTCTGATGCCTCCTTGGATGTATAATTCGCATGCTAAAGCCTGTCCAGGAAAATTCTTCTTTTTTATATGAGGTAAAAATAATTCTGCATCGATATAAATCGCATGGCCTCCAGGTGGCATTAAGATTGGAACTCCATATTTAGATATTTTCTTTCCTAGGTATGATGTAGAAGTAATTCTATACTTAAGATAATCTTCATTCATAGCTTCTTTTAAGCCAATCGCTATTGCTTCTAAATCTCGACCTGCTAACCCCCCATAAGTAGGAAATCCTTCTGTTAGAATTAATAAATCTTTTTTCTTCATAGAAAGCAATTCATCATTAGTACAGAGGAAACCTCCAATATTTGCTATACCATCTTTTTTTGCACTCATTGTGCAACCATCTGCATAGGAGAACATTTCTTTCACAATATCTGAAATAGATATATTCTTATATTCAGCTTCCCTAGTTTTGATAAAATATGCATTTTCTGCAAATCTACATGCATCTATATAAAAAGGAATATTATTTGTACGTGCAATTTTACTAACCTTTTTAATATTTTCCATTGATACAGGCTGTCCTCCACCTGTATTATTAGTTATCGTTATCATTATTAGAGGAATTTTATCACGATCAGCTTTTATAACATTCTTCAATTTTTCAATATCCATATTACCTTTAAAAGGATGTTCATATTGAGTATTATTATAATTTTCTGGAATTAAATCTAATGCATTTGCTCCTTGAAACTCTATATTTGCTCTAGTTGTATCAAAATGTGCATTACTTGGCACGATATCATTTTTCTTGCAAATTATTTCAAATAATATTCTTTCAGCAGCTCTACCTTGATGAGTTGGGATTACATACTCAAATCCAAAATACTCTTTCACAGTAGACTCGAAAAAATTATAGCTATTACTTCCTGCATAAGATTCATCACCCCTCATAATTCCTGCCCATTGTTCTGAGCTCATCGCTCCTGTACCTGAATCTGTTAGAAGATCAATAATCACATCTTTTGATTTTAATAAAAATAAATTATAATGAGCTTTAGAAATTATTTTCCTCCTATCATCTACAGAATTCATATTAATTGGTTCAACAGATTTTATTTTAAATGGTTCAATAATTGTATTCATAGATTATCTTTATTTTTTTCATAAGAAAGTTCATAGTGTTCCAATACATCGTCAAGCAATCTTATAGTTATAATATCATTTGGCATCAAAGGACCATTAAGCATAAACCATTGCCTTAATCCAGAAGATATATACCCATTAGGGCTTAAATGGGTCTTAATATTACCAAGTTCTGTTACTAATAAAAATCCTTTATCATGTAATGGGAAGAAGAACCTGAATCTTTCTGGAATATAAATTCTATTATACATATTCAAAGTATGAACTTCTTGAGAAATTTTAAATTTTATAGTTGATAAATCTTCAGGATGAACATCCCATAAATCTACCTGGTCTTGATTTTTTTTATTATGTATAGTGAGTTCTACTTTATCTTCATTAGATAGCTTTAAAGAGTCTGCTATAATATCAGGAAGTCTGAAGTAATATTTCCCCTTAATTTGGACTGTACTAAGTGTGATTTTTTTCATATCAAAAAAGAGTTAAATTTTCAGATTCTTCATTTAAATTTAAAGGTTCAGAAGAATCTTGTTCTTCCTCATCTTCTAATACTTCAGAGAATGTGAAAGCACTCATTCTTAATTTATCATCAAGCCTATTTCCAATTGCTTTCCATCCTTTAACATCAACAAGGTCAGTATTAAGAATAGACTTCTCCTTTTTATCTCCATTTTTCATTCTATAATTATACCTAATATCTACCTTATTAGAAGATGTAACTAAAATTAATTTAGAGCCTCTTTCTTCTGGAATTAGCATAAATTTCTTACCAATCACAGAAGTTTCTATTAAAAAGCGTTTTACAAAATAATTCTTAACTTTTCCATTATAATAAAGCATTGTTATAACTGAATCTTTATTGAATTTTTCTATAAGTTTAACATCAGTCATTTTATATCTATTTGATAAGTCAAAGTTAGTCATTTCATAGGAACCTTCATCATAA